>CAZSUX010000006.1:0-13370 GCA_964610135.1 uncultured bacterium
GAGAATGCGTGGCTTGTGAGCCGCCCTGCTCTTGCACCGCCATTCGCTCATCTGCGGCACTCGGATGAGGTCGGAAGGCAACCTCTTGTCAGAAGCCTACATGAACCGCTGCGACATTGCGGCCCTTACCGCGCCGCCCACGTAGCCGTGATGCACGCGGACTGGCTGTTGTCCGTTGTCGGGTGACACTCTAGACTGACCGAGCAGCCTGGCAGCGGTCGTTACCGGCTGCTGAATGCACCGTTCCTGCCAGAGACTCACGGGTCGAGAATGCGAGACTTAGGCGAAGCGTACGGCCGAAAGTGTAACCGCACTGTGACAGGCTGTAGCCGAACGGTTGCAGTGGCAGCCGACATAGAGTTCCGGCCGCTGAGCCGGCGCCGCAGGTCCTTCGGCCCTCCGTCTCAGGCTCAGGAGCAGCGTACCTGCGGATCCGTCACGGCGTGAGTTAACCTGACGCGCGGAAGACGAGAGGGGCATGTGGGCAGACTCAATCGGTTGGCCTTGGCGAACGTCGATCACACGGCTGTTCCGCCCGTCGCGCCTCGCACAGGACCTCACCCCGCCTTCCCCGGCGTCGCTGCTGTGACTACCGGCCGCGCCGGCCGAAGACGAGCATCGGGCCCGGACCAAGCGCCCGGAGCCGGCGGTTCACCGTGGACGGCGGGGCCGCTTCGGTTTCCGGCTCAGCTCGCGGATGAACCGTTTGACCGAGCCAGCCGTCTTCGGGTTGACCTTGACCCACGCGGCGATGTCTTCGTCCTGGAGAATAACCGCGCGCGCAGCCGCGTCCTGTCCGATCGCGCCGGCAAAGTCCTTGAGGGCTTGCGCCACGTCGCCCTGCCACAGACGAGCGACGCCGGCGAGGAGCCGGGCCGCGCCCTGCTCCCGTGTGGCTTCGTCCCCGCTGGACCGACCGGAGGCCACACCCTCAATCTCGGCCGCATCGGCCAGCACCCTGCCAAACTCACGCTGGCGCAGGTTGGCGAGCGCCCGGTTGTGGAGCGCGTGGAACCGCAGCCCCGATTCGTCTGACGGGCTGCCCGCGAGCGATTCGAGGCACAGGTTGTACGCCTGTACCGCTGCCGGGTACTGCTGCTGCGCCAGCTTGTCGTCGCCGGCGCGCAACGAGTCGAGCGCCGCCGCCCGTTTGGCGACGGCTTCGGCACGAACTGCCGCGGCCTCGGCCGCGCCCTGCGCCTGAACCGCGGTCTTGACCAAGTCCTCAGCTGTGGCCCGTTCCTCGGCAGCGGTCCTGACCAGATTCTCGACCATGGCCCGTTCCTGTTTCGTCACGACGGTATGGTCGGCGACGGCTTCGAGGCTCTCCTCGGCCCGGTCGAGACGCTCGCGCACCGCAACGAGCTCGGACTGCACCATCGCCACCTGCGCGGTCGCGGCATCGGGCTCCGCCGGATGCAGGGCGGCCATGTCGGCCTCGAGCTTGTCGGCCCTGCTCTCCGAATCGGCCAGCTTCCGCTTCAACCGCAACACCTCGTCGGCGGTTCCGGCGAACCGGGTTTCCCACGCCGCGCGCAGGTCTTCAAGCCGCGCCACTTGTCGGCCCAGCGCCCATATCCGCCAGACGGCAATCATGGCCGCGACCAACACGGCAATGATGACGGTCGTCAGCCAGCGGCCGAGGTTCCGGCTCGCCGTTTCCAGGGCCTGCCTCGCCGCCAGCACGACCTCGGCCCGCGAGACCGTATCCGGATCGGCCGGACGCGTCTGCGCCGCCGCCAGCGCGCAAACGACCACCATCAGCAGTACTGCGGCCCGCTTCATCCAGTCCCTGAACCGGGCCCTGCCGCCATTGCTACCCAGGCTGTCCGGGCCGGTGGAAACGCTTGACGTACACCTTGCCGCGCACGCGGTCGAGGTAGGCAGCGAGCCGCTCACTCAGTCTCTGCTGGTACAGGTAGTTACGGATATTGTCCTGCAGTTCCAGGTAGGAAAGAACCCGCTCCGGCTGCTTGGCCATTGCCTTTATGATATGGTAGCCGTGCTCGGAGAGCACCGGCTCGCTCACGTCGCCTGAGTCCATGCCGGCGACAACCTGATCGAACGGCGGGGCCAGGCCCACGACAAGGAACTCGCCGAGACGGCCTCCGGAATCGGCGGTCACCGGGTCCTGCGAGTACAGCCGGGCGAGCGAATCGAACGAGGCACCCTCGATTGCCTTGCGGCGGATTGAAGCGGCGAGGTTCCGCGCCCGCATCGTATCGCTGCGGGTTACCGGTACGCGGATGAGTATCTGCCGGAATCGGACGCGGTCCGGGGTCTTCTCTTCGAGCTTCACGGTGACGTAGCCTTCGCGGGTCGGGAACGGCGGCGAGGTCTGACCGGGCTTCAGCTGGGAGAAGACAATCATGAATTCCGGCGGCAGTTCCGCAAACTCCACCCAGCCGCGGTCGCCGCCGCGGGCCGCTGTCTTCCGGTCGTCGGAGAACGAACTCGCCACGGTGGCAAAGTCGCCGCCCCGCGCCAGCACGTCCATCACCTCAGTCATCCGGCGCTGGCCGATGGAATCCGCGGCCGGGCCCGGCGAGAAAGCGATCAGAATATGAGCGAGCGTCACTCGTCCCGGCACCCGGGCGATCGAGTCTCGATTCTCAATATAGAACCGCTCGGCTTCGGCCGGCGAGATGTAAATCTGAGTAAGACCCTCTTTCTCCATCAGCTTGCGGGCGAGGAGCTTGCGCCGCGCGTCCTCTTCGTACCGCCGGCGCAGCGCCCGTTCGGTGTAGCCTTCGGCCGCCAGCGCCTCCCTGAACCGCTCCTCGTCCCCAAGACGTTCCTTCACGGCGGCAATGTTCGCGTCCACCTCGGCCGCGACCTCGGCGGGCTCGACCTCGACCGACTCGCGCCGCGCCTGCTCCTCCAGCACGAGGTCGTCAATGAGACGTCCGAGTGCAATATCCTCAAGCGCCGAATCCGACAGGGCCGTGTCCGGTTGCGACAACCGCAGGAAATTGACCGCCTGGGAGAGTTCACTAGAGAGAATCAGTTCGTCCCCGACCGCCGCGGCGATGCTATCCGCCGGCTCAGCCGCGGACGCCGCGGACAAAGTGACAAGTACCAAGGACAAAGGACTAAACAAGCGGGAAAGGACAAAGTGCGAGTTCCCGCCTCCGTCTTTCCTTGTTCCTACTTTCCTGATTGCTTTGTCCTTTGGCCTTACTACTTTTCCCTACTTGCCTTAGGGCTGGAAGTAGGCGTCCGGCTTCAGTTCGATCTTCGCCTTCTCCCGCAGAGCGGTGAGTACGCTGTCGACCACGGCCTGGCTACGGCGATAGGAGAGAATGGCGTCAATCTCGTCCTTGACCTCGGGGAAGGTCGCGTCCGCCTTCACCTTCTTCTTGTCAACCAGCTTGATGATCTGGTAACCTTCCTGGCTCGGAACGACGTCGGAAATCTGCCCGGGCGAAAGCGCAAAAATGGCCTCGGCCACCGCCGGGTCGCCGCCCATCCGCGGGTCGCCGACGTTCCGGGCGAAGTAGCGTGATTCCTGGCCGGCCTCGAGCGTCAGGTCCTGCGACCACGCTTTGGCCACCTTCGTGAAATCGCCCCCGGCCTTGAGCTCGGCCAGGGCCTGCGCCGCGATCAGGCTGTCGGCAGTCACGATGCGGGTGATCTTCACCTCATAGCTGAACTCGTCCTTATGCTGGTTGAAATACTGCATCAACTGGTCCGGTCCGACCTTGATCGACGAAGTCAACCGGTCGAGCAGCTCATTGACAAGATAGTCGTGTTCGAGCCGCTTCAGGTGCGCCTGCACCTGCGGTTCCTTCCCGACCCCGCGGCGCACCGCCTCCTGGTACATCAACGTATTCGAGACCCACTTGTCGAGAATCTTGGGCAGGTTCTCGCGGGTGATCTCAAATCCCTCCGGCGAGAGCGAATCAAGCTCCGGAGCAGTCAGCTTGTCGCCATTCACGCTTACGAGCACCGGCCCGGACAGGGCCGGCGTGCTCTTCTGCTCGCCACAGCCGGCCAGGAAGGCCGCTGCCGCCAACACCACCACCGGAATGAGTAGATATCGGTTTGTCATCGTCGCTCCTTATCGCTTGGGATTGCCCCTTGCTGTCGCTTCCTTCTTCACGGCGGCGAGCGCCGCATCATCAATCGTTATCTTCGCCTTTGCCTTCAACTCGGCCAGGTACTCCTGCATCCGGGCGTCGCGGCGCTCGGTCAGCAGCCGGCTGCGGATCATGCCCGCGACCTGGTTTGAGTCCGGGGAGGTGAAATTCTGCCGGTTCTGCCGGAAATAGTCCATCACTTCGGCATCGGACACGCTAATCTTGTCGGTGACTTCTCGCTTGAACAGCGCCTTGTACAGCACATCCTCGCGCTCGGCCGCGAGCTGGCGCACGATGTCCGGTGCCTTGTCGAGGCCCATGCGCAGCGCGTCCTCGTACATCAGGTCCTCTTCAATGGCGCGGCGCACCGCGTACTTCTTCATCGCCGAGTCGAGCATCGCCGGGAACCGGGCCGCGACCGGGAGCAGCCTTGCCACCTTCACGTACTTCGAGTTGTCCCGGTAGGCGACGGCGACGTCCTTGTCGGCCTCGGTGATGGAGTCAAGCGGCTTGCACAGAATATCGAGCCCCGCCGGTTTGTAGGTGATGCGCTGCCGCAGCTTGGCCATGTATTCGTTCGCCAGCTCCCGCCGCCGCAGTTGCTTCAGCCGCGGTTCGAACTCCGGCCGGTACTGGCTGAGCGGCGGCGGACCCGGGTCTGCGGGCCTCGTCTCCACCAGCATCGCGATCTGCCAGGCGTTGGCCACCGGCACAGGCTCGGTATGCTGGCCCGGCTTCAGGTCCATCACCTTGACCCGCAGCGGTGCGTCGACGTAGAGCAGCGGCATGAACCCGGCATCCCCGCCCTTGACCGCACTGGGGTGCTTTGAGTAGCTCCCGGCCAGCGACTCAAAGACCGCGCCTCGGTCCAACTCAGCCGTCAGCCGCCGTGCCAGGCTCTCGTCCGGAACCGAAATCAGCCGCAGGTGCGCCTCGGTCTGCAGCAGTTCGTAGGCCGCCTGCAGCTCGGCCTCGGTCAGCCGGTTGCCCGGCGCGGTGACCGTGTCGTACAACCGCTGATTCACGAGCGCCTTCTGCTCCAGTTCAACCTGGTACTCGGCATCCTTCTCCATGCCCTCACGCTTCGCCTCCTGGGCGAACAGCTTCCGGGTAATGATGCCGTCCAGCACCTGCTTCTTCACCGTGTCGGCCCGGAGAGAGTCGAGGTTCTGGGGAAGCATCGCTTCGACGGCGGCGGCGGTGATCTTCTCACCGTTGACGACTGCCACCGCCTGCCGGCTCGCACTGCCGGCACATGCCGCCAACGCCAGGACGGCCAGAACGGGAATCAAGAGATGTCTCATGGCGAAACAGACAATAGCTGCTACCTCAGGAAAGTCAAGGTAACGGGGCGAACGGCAGGGCAAAAAAGCGCTCGGCTCAACCGAACGCTTCGGCCCTGACCTCGCTCCGCCCGGAGGCTACTCCTGTTTCTTCGGCTGCGGCTGGCCGGCCAGCTTCACCTTCAACGCGCTCACGTTCGTGTGCTTGGCATTGAGCGAAACGCTATTGGTGTTCTGAGCGAGGATGACGTCGTAAGTTCCGCCCGGCACGAGCCCCGGAATCGCCGACGCCTCACCGGCCGGGAACTGCAGCGGGTACACAAACTCCATGGTCGTGATGCGGGTCTCTTCGTCGTAGTCGATCTCGGCCTCGCGGATGGCGCTGTCCGACTGCGGCGAGCGGGCATGAGAGTGCCCGGCTCCGACCCGGTTCATGACTTCGGCCGAATCGTCGGTGTAGTAGCCGATTAACATGTTCGACTCGTTCATCTTGGCCGAACCGAACCCGATTGCCAGCCAGCCGCGACCCATGGTTTCAAGCCCGACGTATATCAAGCTGTCGTCAAAACCCCAGTGAACGGTGAGGCCCGACGCCTTGTCCGCGTAGGTCGCGGGGTACTCCCGCCCATCCTCGTTGTCAATGAAGCCGTCGATCCCGACCCGGGTGTCCATCAGTGAATCGTACGGAATTACGGGCTGGGCCGTGGCCAACGCCAGCGCGGCGCCGAGCAACAGTGCGAATTGCCTAGACATCGTTCAGTCTCCTTTCGGAATCAGTATCTGGTCGGAGATTATAAACCACGGCAAGCCCGTTGGTCAAGCCGCAAGCCGCCACGCGCAGCGACCGGTTCACGCCCGGCTTGACAAAACCGGCGGCCTTGGTTAGAACTGTGAACCAAAAGGAGGTTCGATGCACGTCTCAAAGTCTGCTCTGTCCGTATGCTGCTGCTTGCTCCTGTGCGTTGCTGCCGGCGCCCAGATAACCATCACCGAGAACGACGTACCTCGAGCGATTGGGGATTCGTTCGTATTCAAGATCTGGTTCGACAGCGCGACCGTCAGCGTCGGCCCGGCCGGTGGGCCGCACGTGTGGAGCTTCGACACCGCGGCCTTTCCCGGAATGGTCTTAGGCTCTGAGATTGTTGACAAAGACTCCACGCCCTTCGGCGCCAAGTTCCCGGACGCCAACGTCACCATTGAGCAGGTATCTGGCCCATACAAATTCTGGGCCTACCGCAAGCTGGATGCGAACCAGCTGCTAGACATCGGGGCGGGGATGGCGAACGCGGACACCTCCTACGCCTTCAGCTACGACCCGCCCGGCGTCACCCTCGACCTGCCGCTCAACTTCGGCACGCAGTGGCAGACCACCTTCGGCTACACCGACACCACGTCCGATACGACCCAGACCGTCGTGCTCAACAACTACGACTGCCGCGTTGACGCCTGGGGCACGGCCACGTGTCCGGCCGGCACTTATCCGTGCCTGCGGGAGAACGTCTTCCAGCTCGAGATCTCGACCGATTACCTGCGCGGGGCCGTCATCTCGTCGGACACGGTACTGACCCGGCGTTTCTTCTGGCACGCGGCAGCGGTCGGCGGGATCGCCACGGCCCTCAGCTTGGAGGGCGACACCAGCTCGAATTTCACCACCGCCGACAACTACATGATTCTCGTGCAGACCAACTGCGGCGCGGTCTTCGAACAGCCCGGCCCAATGGTTGCTCCGGATGTACGAGTCCTGCCCAACCCCTGCGCCGGCAGCGCGGAGTTGCGCTTCGCTTCAGGCATCCGCGGTCCGGTCACGGTGCGCGTCTGCGATGCTGCGGGCCGGGTCGTGCTGCGCCAGACCGCGACCGGCAGCACGACGCGGCTGGACCTACGCGGCAGCCCTGCCGGACTCTACTTCTGCACGGCAGCTGCCGCCGGCCGGATCGTAACCGAACCACTGGTGCTGCTCAAGTAGAATCCCGCCGCACAAGACTACGCCGGGGTGGCATTGCCACCCCGGCATTCTCATCTCCGCGCCGGCGTCACGACCAAACCGACCGCCGGGGCCGACTTGCTCGCTCAAGAAAGCCATGAAGCTGGGAGCGAAGGTCGTATTGCCCAAGACCGTCATCGGCGACAATCTGGTTGCTGGGCTCAGTTCAAGGTTCCGCGCGGCTGCACCGGAATCGGGCTCTGCTCAAAGAAGCAGGGCCGTTCTCCTAGATCGGTGTCAGTCGGCCGGATCAGGTTCCGGCCTGCGGACCGGCTTCCAGTGCGATGACGTGCCGCCGGGCCTTCTCGACTGACGCTGCGTCACGGTCGGAAGCAAGCGCGATGAATTGCTTGTAGGATGCAACCGCGTCCCGTATCCGGCCGAGCCGTTCTTCGATCGTCGCCTTTGCGCGCCATGCGATGGCGTACGACGGGTCGATCGCGATGGCCTTGTCACAACAGGGGACGGCTTCCTCGGCGCGGCCAAGACTGGCCAGGCAGATACCCTTGTTGTTCCAGGCCTTCGCGTCCCGCGGGTCGAGTATCAGTGCCTCATTATAGCAGTTAAGCCCGCCCTCCAACCGACCAACAGCGCAAAGGGTGTTAGCCTTGTCGTGCCAGACCGCCGGATCCCGCGGGTCGAGCCTCAGCGACTCATCATAGCAACGAATCGCCTCTTCGTATTGACCCAGGGCATTGCTGGCGAGGCCCTTGCCGGCCCAGGCGCTCGCGAGGCGCGGGTAGACCTCAAGCGCCTTGTCGAAGCGGGAAATCGCCTCTTCGTAGCGACCCAGGGCGTGCAGCTCGCTGCCTTTCTTGAGCGAGGTCTGAGCCTCCGGCAGGTTATGCACGACCGGCAGAGAGTCATCGGCGGCGGCCTTCGGTTCATTTGCCGGGCGAACCTCCGGCTTTGGGCGAGCCTTCGGCACTGCGCGGACTTCCGGCTCGGGTTCCGCAGCGACGTCGTCAACAAGGTCCTCAGGCTCGCTTTCGTCAATGGCCTCCGGCTTGGTGTCGATTGCGTAGATGAGAGCCAGGACGCCGAAGAACAAGGCCCACGCCAAAGCGAGTGTATAAACCTCTGCCCCGAGCGAGAGCGGTCGCGGGAATCCGGGTTTTGCGATGTGGAAGACGGTGAGAATTCGCGCCATGGTTCCGGCTTCCGTCGCGAACATGGCTAGCGGCGGGAGCACCGCAATGACTGAAAACAGCACGGCAGCGCCCCAACGCCGGCGCGGGGGAGCCATTGGGCCGAACTCGCTACTCAATTACACCTCTCTGGTACCGCAGCGACGAGTGAACGCGGTTTCATTCCAGGCTCCCCGCGGCCACTCGCTGAGACACTTCCAGCAGCCGAAACTGTGCGGTGTGAAATCATCATTCCCTCCATAAGGATGTCCAAAACTGGCTAAGTGTCAAGTCGAACGGAAATCCCAAGGACCGACATGAGAGTTCACCACCAGGCCCCAAGACACGGAGAGAGTCAACCACGGATGAACACAGATAACCTGGCAGATGCGCACCAAGTGAGACTACGCGCGTAACTCGGGCCACGATCGGGGACAGAGCGCCGTTCGCCAGACAGGGAATTGCGGACCTCGTAGTTCGCCAGATGACGAGGGGAACCACGGTCGGGACAACTGGGGGAGCAACGGGCGGGATTGCGGGGCGGGCACCTCTGCAGATGATCCCGACCGTAATCCGCCCCACTCCTGACCAGAGATCCTGTGAGACAACGGACGAAGGACTCCGGGCCGTGACGGCTGAGACGACCCTGTAAGCGATGTACGATACAACCCTCCTGACGAAGGACCAGACGACGGTCCGGACAACTTCGCAGACAGTTCGAGGGGCTATCCCCCAGGCGGGGGTGTCGAGTTAGTGACCACAGGCCTAAAGCCTAACGCCACAAACAGATAACCCCGAAATCCAGCCCAGCGGCTTGTAACCAATGAAGTATACAAACGCCGAGCCCCGTCCTAGTGTGTGGTTCCTGATCTCTGCATCGTCGGGTCCGCAGAACACCGCCTTCGCGCAGAAGTTCGGCCGCCTCGCCCGCAACTACGGCGGCAATCCTTGTAACACAGGATTCCCTGCCGCAGAACAAAGGGCGGCCTCTGGGCCGCCCTTGTGTCTGTTCGGAAGGTCAGCGCTGCAGCACCAGTTTCTCTGTGGCACGGTAGTCGCCGGCTGAGAAACGACAGAAGTATATGCCCCGGGCAAGCGCGCGACCGCGGTCGTCGGTGCCGCTCCAGTTCACGTTGTACCGACCCGGCCGCATCACGCCGTCGGCCAGTGTCCGTACCACGCGACCGGTCAGGTCGTGCACACGCAACTCGACCCGCCCCTCCGTCGCCAACGCGTAGCGTATCGCGAGCGCGGATCGGAACGGGTTCGGTTGCGGCGAATGCAACCGGGTTCTGAGCGGGCCCTGATTCGGCGAATACGCCTGCTCGCGGACACCGGTCTGGCCCTCAGGCTGCCAGAAGCCGATGAGAGCCCAGTAGTTCGAGCCGGTGATGAACCCGGCCGCGGTCTGCCCCACAGTCGAGCCGCACTTGCACGCGCCGGTCATATCACCGCCGCCAATGCCATTCACGCTCCAGTCGCAGCGGTAGTTCTGGGCAAGGCAGATGGAACCGCACAGGATTCCGAGGATGCAGAATGCAGTCTGGAATCGATAATACATGAGCGCTTCCTATTGCTGCAGCTTCTGGGGCTGCGATCGCGGCGCTCGCTGCTTCCGCCCGCTGCGCGGATTGACCGGCCGCGCGCTCTTGTGCTGGTCGGCTTCGCTGGTCCTCCTGCGCACCTCCTCGTAGCGTTTCCTTCCCGCGGCAGTGCGGAATGAGAAACGGCCGTCCATGCCTTGACGCTGCAGTTCGGGCAGCGCCCCGACTAGGTTGGCATCGCTGATGGAACGTCCCACCAGTGCCCCGGTGCGGCGCTTCTGAACCGGCGTCCGGATGCGGGTAATCTCGGCAACCTGGTCCTTGCGCTCGCCGGTGACCGTCCAGTAGACCTTGGTCCCCGGCCGCCCGCCGATGCTGAAGCTGTTGCCCGCGACGTCGACCGCAACGTAGACGTCTGGATTCCCGACGCCGGTCAGCTGCACGCTCGGATTCCGGCACAGCGCATCGAAGTACGGAGGCAGCTCGGCAACGACGCGTCCCTCGGTCCCGATCACGGCCGCACCCCGGAAGGTCACGACGATCTCGGGCGAGCCAACGGCGAACTGGCTCATGATTGTGCCAACCGGGTCAAGCGGGTCATCAAGGGCGTAGGCCATCGCGTTTGAGTGCAACTGGTCGCAACGGACCTGGTAGTCGTCGTCGGCCACCTCGCCATTGAACGCGGCAGAGTTGTCGTAGTAGGAAGGTACTTCCGACCCATCGCCGACAGCGAAGCTGTAGTCACCATCAGCATAGCAGCCGTAGCCGCCGGCGACGGCGGCATTTTCTCCCCCTGCGAAATTGTCCTCGCCGCCGCCGATTGTCGCGCCGTAGCCATCGGCGGTGTTGTATTCGCCGCCACCCACCGTCGCGCCCTCATCGCTCGCCTCATTGTCGAACCCGCCGCCGACCGTGGCGTACTCACCGCTCGCGAGGTTGCCGTAGCCGCCGGAAACGGTCGCATTCACTTGACTAGCAGTATTGGAGCTCCCGCCCGCCACTACCGAGGAGTCACCGCTCGCCGTGTTGCTATTGCCGCCACCCACGGTGCAGTAGGAGTTGTTCTGGCCTCCCGCGCCGGTGGCGCTGGCAGTGCCGAGGTTCACGTGTGTGTACCGCATGGTGCCGATGAGCGTGTCGCCCGCGCCGCCCCGGGCAAGGCCGAGGTTGTGAACGGTCCAGAGTATGCTGTCATTCGGCGAAGCTCGGCGCACCCAGGCATTGTCGCCGGCGCCGCCGCCGACGCTGTCGTTCCTCGGTGCCCAGGCGCTGCCGGTCCACTTTATGACCTGCCCGGAAGTGGCTCCTGCCTGGTTGAGTTTGAGCATGGTCACTGCGGCGTCCTTCAAGTCGGCAGTATTCACGGTTGTGTCGCGAATGTCAGCCGAGGTGACCGCGCCGTCCAGTATCTTCACCGAGGTGACGGCATCGTCCTTCAGCTTGGCGGTGGTGATAGTCGTATCCCGGATGTCGGCCGAGGTGACGCTGCCGTCGATTATCTGGCCCGAACCGACTGCGTTGTTCGCAATCGTTGGGCTGGGATACGTTCCGGTCAGCCCGCCGCCCGCAGACTGCCCCTCGTTGACAAACCGTGCATCACCCCACATAGAGTCGAACCGCACAGTGCCGGAGTCGGTTATCGGATTAGGCGAGCAGACGATACCGGTAGACTGCACTACTTTCCTGACTGTCCCGCTGCCGCCGCTGCCAACACTGTCGTTCCCAGGCGCCCACGCGCTGCCGGTCCACTTGATGACCTGCCCAGTTCCGGCTCCGGCCTGGTTGAGCTTGGGCATTGTCACCGCAGCATCCTTCAAGTCACCGGTGTTGACGGTCGTGTCGCGAATATCGGCCGAGGTGACGCTTCCGTCAACGATGTTGCCCGATGATACCGCGTCCGCAGCGATGGTCGGATTCGGATAGGTGCCCGTCAGTCCGCCGCCGGCAGCCTGGCCTTCGTTGATGAATCGTCCGTCGCCCCAGGTAGAGTCGAACCGCACGGTGCCGGAGTCGGTTATCGGATTGGGCGAGCAGACGATGCCGGTTGACTGGACTACCTTCTTGACTGTACCACTGCCTCCGCTGCCCACGCTGTCGTTGCCGGGCGCCCAGGCACTGCCGGTCCACTTGATGACCTGCCCGGAAGCGGCCCCGGCCTGGTTGAGCTTAGGCATCGTCACTGCAGCGTCTTTCAGGTCGCCGGTGTTCACGGTCGTGTCACGAATGTCGGCTGACGTGACGCTGCCGTCAACGATGTTGCTCGACGCGACCGCGTTGGCCGCTATGGTCGGGTTCGGATACGTACCGGTCAGACCGCCACCGGCAGCCTGGCTTTCGTTGACGAATCGCGCGTCGCCCCAGGTGGAGTCAAACCGCAAGGTGCCGGAGTCGGTTATCGGATTGGGTGAGCAGATAATGCCTGTGGACTGGACTACTTTCTTGACTGTACCACTGTCTCCGCTGCCCACGCTGTCGTTGGCGGGCGCCCACGCAGAGCCCGTCCACTTGAGAACCTGACCGCCGGTTGCGCCCATCTGGTTGAGCTTCGGCGCGGTGACAGCTGCGTCCTTTATGTCCGCAGTGTTCACGGTCGTGTCCCGGACGTCGGCCGAAGTCACGTTGCCATCTGTTATCATTGAACTCGTGACTGAATTGAATTGGGCTTCGTTGACATACCGTCCGTCGCTGTACGACAGGTCGAGTTTGACGCTACCGGCGGACGTTATCGGGTTGGGTACGCAGATGATGCCGGTGTCCTGGTAGACGTCCGTTACACCCTCGCCTCCGCCAGCGTTGTCCTGACCCGGCGCCCAAGCCGAGCCGGTCCACTTCACAACCTGCCCGGTCGTCGCCCCGGCTTGCGCGATCTTCGCCATCGTCACCGCCGTGTCGCCGATGTCGGCCGTAGTCACCGCGGCGTCGAGTATCTTCGCCGAGGTCACGGCTCCGTCCTTCAGTTCCGCCGTGTTCACGGTGGTGTCACGGATGTCAGCCGAAGTGATTGCGCCGTCCAGTATCTTCGCCGAAGTGATAGCGTTGTCTTTCACGTCGGCCGTATTCACGGTCGTGTCACGGATATCGGCCGAGCTTACCTGGCCGTCGGCTATCATCGCGCCGGTTACCGAGTTGGCCTGCGCTTCATTCACGAACCGGGCATCACCCCACGTGGAGTCGAAGCGCACCGTGCCGGAGTCGGTTATCGGATTGGGTGAGCAGACGACGCCGGTGGCCTGCACGACCTTCCTCATGGTCCCGGCGCCCGAGCTGTCGTTGGCGGGCGCCCACGCCGAGCCCGTCCACTTGAGGACCTGACCATTTGCTGCACCCATCTGATTGAGCTTCGGGGCGGTGAC
>CAZSUX010000006.1:13470-27138 GCA_964610135.1 uncultured bacterium
CCGCCGCCGGCAGCGCCGCCCGGCGGCACGCCGCTGATGGTAACGTTGCCCGCGCCCGTGAGTTGACCCCTGGTGTTGACGGTGAATTGACCGACCTGGGTTGTGCTGCCGTACGTACCAGCCGCAACACCGGTTGTCGCAAGATCCGCAGCGGCAACCGTGCCGTCCAGTATCTTCGCAGACGTGACCGAGCCGGTAGCAATCGTCGGGCTCGGGTACGTCCCGGTCAGGTCACCGCCCGCACTTTGGCTCTCATTGACAAACCGGGCGTCACCCCACGTCGAGTCGAACCCGACCGTGCCGGTGGTCGTTATCGGGTTGGGCGTGCAGACCACGCCGGTAGCCTCACTCACGCTTGTCACGGTGCCACCGCCGCCACTGCCAATGCTGTCGTTTCTCGGCGCCCAGGCGCTGCCGGTCCACTTCATCACCTGCCCGGATGACGCGCCCATCTGGCCAAGGTCGACCGCCGCAACCGTGCCGTCTACTATCATGTTGCTCGTGACCGACGATGCCTGCCCCTCGTTCACGAAGCGGGAGTCGAGCGCGGTCGTGTCCTTGCCCTGCAGCAGGTTGGCATCTGCTGCCCGTGAGCTCAGGTAGGCATAGGCCCCGCTGGCAATCCGCAGCCGCGGCGCAAGCTCCGGCCCGCCCTCGACCGCCATGCCAAGATACGCCATACCCGCATCAGGCACCGAATCGATCGGCGCCACCAACCCCAAGAGTGTCGAAAACAGCCCCGTGCGCGTGCGCACCGTCTGCGTCTCGTTCCAGTACGGCGAGCCGCCTGACGGCATGGAGTAAAGCCGGAACTCGACGCTGTAGGTCGTGTCGGCCACCGGCACGCCCAGCGTATCCGTCAGCTTTCCCTGGTAGGATAGCATTTGTGGAATCGTGACGGCATCGAGCGATTGACGACCGGCAATTGGCGATTGGTGGTTGGCAGTCGGCTTCGCGCCGACCGCCGCATTGTCTGCAGCCCAAGCACAGACGCACAGGGCTGCAATCGCGAGTACAGTCATGGCGGTTTTCATCCTATCCTCCTTGCCGGGCTGTATGCCCGGCCGGATTCGATCTTGCCTGTTCCAAGTTCTTTGCGGCGAGTAGGTTGTGCACCCGCTTCCAGTTTAGCTTATAGCACGACGATGTTAGTAGTCAAGACAAAACCGCGCCTCGGGCGCGCCGGCCTGGCCGTCGCCCCGTGCCTCAGGTCAGGATCTTGACGGCATCGGCCAGATTGATGCGGTTGACGCGGCGGATGGCGGGCAGGGCGGCAAGGAGCATCGTTGCGAGGATGCCAAGTGCGGCGACCGCCATGTCGGCCGGCCCGATACTGACCGAGAAGGAGAACAGGTCGGACTGAAAGGCATCGCCCATCCGGCGCGCCACCCACCAGCCCAGCGCCAGTCCGGGCACGAGCGTCAGCAGCCAGAGGACAATGTTCTCCGTGGTGACAAGAAACGCGATCCGTCCGCGCTTCGCTCCGATTGCCCGCATCGTCGCGAATTCGCGTCCGCGCTCGAGCACGCTGATCGTCATGGCGTTGTAGAGCAGCGCGAACGCCATCGCCAGTGCGAAGACGAGGATGACGCCCATGAACACGTTGAGCAGCCCCATCAGCGAAGCCCAGTCCTGCTCCACCCGGGACTTAAGCTGGACCGCGGTCGCGCCGGGGATGGAGTAGAGCCGACGTTTGATGTCGCGGGCTCTCGCGGAATCGGCCGTGAGGTAGAGGCCGTTGAAGACCGGCCCCGGCGTTTGCAGCCAGGCCCTCACGTCGTCGAGCGGGACGTAGCCGACCGATGCCATCAATTCGTCTACCGCTCCTCCGAACGCCAGCCGCCGACTTCCGAACGGCGTCTTTAGGTCCAGTGAATCCCCGACCCGCAGGCCGAGCTTGCCGGCAAGCACCGGTGTCAGGATGATGTGGCCGCGGCTCAACTCGACCGGCCGGCCCGAACTGGTCGTAAGCGCGTGCAGTCTCTGGCCGGGTTCGAGCGCGCTGAGCAGGATATCCCGGGTACGGCCGTTGCGCTCGACTTGAGCCGGAAGCTGGACAAACGGTGTGACCGCGGTGACGCCGGGCCAGGACCGGATTGAGTCGAGTACCGCCTCCGGCTGGGGCGTGGAGAACAATGCGCTTATGTCCCAGCGTTCGACCTGGTGGAAGTTGCGGGCCATCATCCGCTGCATCACGCTGACCATGCCCCAGCCGACCAGCACGAGAACGTAGGCGAGGACGATGCCCATCCCGGTCGAGAACGACCGCCACCTCACCCGGAACACGCTCCGCAGCGGCAGCCGCAGCCACAGCGGCGGCCGCAGGAGCCGTTCGAGCGCCGAGCGACGTCCGCGAACCAGCGATTCGGACGGGTTGAGCTGCATGGCCCGCGCCGGCTCAAGACGTGCCGATGCGCGCGCCGGGCCAACACCGGCCAGGACCGCAACCAGGAGACTTGCGACCACGCCGATGGTGACGAGGTCGAGGTGCAGGTGGGTGGCGACCAAGGGAATTCCGAGTTCGCCTGCGTAGGCGGTCGTGACCGCCCGGCCGAGCGGAATGCCGCCGGCCGCGCCGACAATCGAGCCGAGCACGGCAATCGCCAGCGCCATCAGCAGGTAGTGGCCGACGATGGTCCGGTTCCGGTAGCCGAGCGCCTTCATCAGCCCGACCTGCGGCCGCTGGCTGCGTACTAGCCGGCTGAGCATCACGTAGAACGCGAAGGCGGCGACCACGAGGATGAGTCCCGGCATCATGTCGGCCAGCTCCCTGTAGCCCTCGAGGTCGAGCCGGAGCGCGGCCACCGAAGGCTGGTCCGCCTGGAGCGTAGTCCGGATGACATTCCAGCGGGCGAGCCGCTGCTGCAGGGCGCGGACGACGGAGTCGCGGTCCGCACCGGGCACGAGGCTGACGCTCAAGTCGTTGACCGCACCGGCCCGGCCGGTGAGCCGACCCAGTTCGTCATTCGCGACAAACAGCACCGCGAAAGTCCGGGCCGTGGGTATGATTTCCTGCCGGCTCGGGCTGACGATGAGGTATTCCGGGCTGGCGACGACTCCGACCACCTTCAGCGGGACACGCCGTCCGTTCAGGACCGGAGTCACGCTGTCGCCCGGCTTCAGGCCCCAGGCGCGGGCGAAATGGGATTCGAGCAGCACCGCAGCCGAGTCGCCCGGCTCGAAATAGCGGCCGGAAAGCACCAGTACATCGTTGACGTCAGGATGACGCCCCGGCGGCAGACCGATGAGCCGCGACCGGATAATCTCGTTTTCGGCCCCGGCCCGGCCGGACAGGTCGAGCCCGGCGTCAACTACCAGGCGCCCGGTCAGAGCGGCAACGCACGGGGTCGCGGCGACGGACACAAGCGCGCTGTCGGGAACATCGTCGAGCGCGAAGTTGACGTCGGCGAGACGAAGCTGGTCGTAAGTCCGGCGGTACGAGTGGCCGAGGTCGCGGTAGGCGCCGGCCATCGCGACCAGGCTCGCGACCGCCAGGGCGACGATAGCGGCGAGGGCGATGGTCTGGCCGAGGGCGGCCCGCAGGTCGCGGACCGTCTTGCGCAGCAGCGTCCGGTTGCTCATCGCCCTACCACGATAGCTCGGCGACGGGCAGCGGCTGCGCGTTGCGCTCGTCGCGCTCCACCGACCCGTTGTGCAGCCGGACCACGCGGTCCGCGGCCGGCGCAATCGCCGTATTGTGGGTCACCAGTAACACGGTCGTGGCGCGCTGCCGGTTCAGCTCGCGGATGACCTCGAGCACGTTCCGTCCGGTCTCGACGTCAAGGTTGCCGGTCGGCTCGTCGCACAAAAGCAGCGGTGGCTCGTTGGCCAGGGCCCGGGCGATGGCGACGCGCTGCTGCTCGCCGCCCGAAAGCTGGGACGGGAAATGGTCGGCGCGGTCCGCCAGCCCTACCAGGTCCAGCAACTCACCGGCTCGACGTTCGGCCGCGCGCGCGCCCCGGGTCAGCGCCAGGGCGAACTCGACGTTCTCGGCAGCAGTCAGGGTGGGAATCAGGTTGAAGAACTGGAATACGAACCCGGCAGTGCCGCGCCGGAACGTGGTCAGCCGGGCGTCGTTCATCCCGGCGATGTCCTCCCCGGCCACGACGATACGTCCGGCGGTCGGCCGGTCGAGACCGCCGACGAGGTTAAGCGTGGTGGTCTTGCCGCAGCCCGAAGGCCCGAGCAGGACAACGAATTCACCGCGGGCGACCTCGAGGTCGAGGCCGCGCAACGCCCGAACGGTCACCTCGCCCATCCGGTACTCCTTGGTGACCGACTCCAGTCGTACCAGTATCTCACCTGTCATCTGCGACCTCCTTCAGCGGCCCGACTTCCATTCTCCGACGCGGCGAGACCGGCACTCAGGCACCACGGACATGTGGACTGGAACGGGAGAGCGCCACGGAACCGAATTCTCGCCCCGTCCAATCCTACGCCACTCACTCAGCCTGTCAATCTGGAAGCAGAACGAGGGAGATGAAGGTAATGATGCCCCCGGGCCTGCAAGGGACCATGTCAGAGCCACCGCTTTCGCCGGAAGTAGATGACCATCACGACCGCGACCGCGGCCATGAGGCCGAGGACGACGAAGTAGGCCCAGGGCCAGCGGAGCTCGGGCATGAACATGAAGTTCATGCCGTATACCCCGGCGATGAACGTAAGCGGGATGAAGGTGGTGGCGATGATGGTGAGGACTTTCATTACCTCGTTCATGCGGTTGCTGACACTGGAGAGGTAGATGTCGAGCATGCCGGAAACGGTGTCGCGGAATGCCTCGACCGTGTCGATGACCTGGATGGAGTGGTCGTAGAGGTCGCGCAGGAACACTACGGTCGTCTTGCGCATGAGCGTCGACTCGGTACGTTGGAGGGCGCTGAGCGCCTCGCGCAGGGGCCAGATCGACTTGCGCAGGTAGACGAGCTCGCGGCGGAGCCCGTGGATGGTACGCAGGGCGTCCGGGCCGGGCGATGAAACGAGCCGTTCCTCGAGTTCCTCGGTGTGGTCACCGAAGGGCTCGAGCACGATGAAGTAGTGGTCGACGATGGCGTCGAGCAGGGCGTAGAGCAGGTAGTCGGCGCCCAATCGCCGGACCCTGCCCTTGTGCTCCCGGATGCGCAGGCGTACCGGGTCGAAAACGTCACCGGGCTTCTCCTGGAAGGACACGACGAGGTTCGGGGCGAGGACAAAGCTGATCTGCTCGGATTCGAGCGCGCCGTCCGGGGTGCGGCGGAGCATGCGGACGACGAGGTAGATGTAGTCGCCGTAGTCGTCGAGCTTGGGGCGCTGGTCGGTGTGGCAGACGTCCTCGACCACGAGCGGGTGTAACCCGAGCGCCTCACCCAGCCGCTCGATGAGCGGGACGTCGTGCACGCCGGTGACGTTAAGCCAAGTTACGGTCGGGCTTTCGCGCAGGCGGGCCGCTTCCCCGGCGTCCTCGATGATGCGTTCATCGATTCTCGTGTCGTCGTAGTCGATGAGCTCGACTTGGGCCGGCTCGGTGCGCTCCTCCCCGACGTAGACCGGGGTGCCGGGCGATAGCCCGACGGTCCGGGCGCGGCGGCGGAAGAACCTCACGTGGACGTTCCCTTCACGTCTTCGCCGTGGGACCCGGCCCGGACCACGAGCACGGGCACCGGCGCGTGGCGGACGACCTTCTCGGTGACCGAGCCGAACACGAGCCTGCGCCAGCCGGTGCCGCTGGAGGTGGAGGCAACGGCGAGGTCCGCGAGCGGAACGAGCACCGACATGGACACGACGGACCGGCAAAAAGTCACCGCAGTTCCTCCTTTTCTATCAACTCTAGCAGTCACCGATGGCGAGTCAACCCGAGAAGCACGGGGCTGGCGGATGCCCTACGGATCAGGAAATGGACTTCGGGCCGGCCTTCCTGCCAACGCCTGCCCTCTGTCTACCTCTGTAGCACGAGCTTCTCCGTCGCCCGGTAGTCGCCGGCCGAGAAACGGCAGAAGTAGACGCCCCGGGCCAGTTCTCGGCCCCGGTCGTCGGTGCCGCTCCAGTTCACGTTGTACCGACCCGGCCGCATCACGCCGTCGGCCAGTGTCCGTACCACGCGACCGGTCAGGTCGTGCACGCGCAGCGTGACCCGGCCCTCGGCCGCGAGTGAGTAGCGAATGGTCTGCGCGGCCCGGAACGGGTTCGGCTTCGGAGCGTAGAGCCGGGTCACTAGCGGGCCCTGATTCGGCGAGTACGCCTGCTCGCGGACCCCAACCTGCCCTTCGGGCTGCCAGAAGCCGATGAGCGCCCAGTAGTTCGAGCCGGTGACAAGCCCGGCCGCGGTCTGGCCCACGGTTGAGCCGCACTTGTAGCTACTGCCGGCCACATCCCCACCGCCGATGCCGACCACGCTCCAGTCGCACTTGTAGTTCTGAGCAGTGACGAATCCACCACAGAGCACACAAAGAACACAGAGAGTTCTGAGCAACATGTTGCCTCCTCACTTTCCCGCGAGCTTCGCCTTGAGAGCATCGATTTCTGCCTGCTGCGCCTTGGCGACTGCAACCAGCCAGCCGATGGCGTCGGCGGTGTTGATGCCGTCGCGGGCCGGGGTCGCAATCGCCTCGGGTGCATCCTCGGCGACAAGGCCGATGTGCTCCTCGCCGCCATCCTCGGACTTGTACGTGTATCGTACGACCTCCGCCCGACCCAGATCGTCGAGCAGGTCGGCCATCTCTACGGGCGTGAGCGCAGCGATATTATCCCTGAACTTGCGCGCACTTCCGTTGATCCAGTTGGTGCCGTTGCAGTAGGCGCCCCCGGCGACGTCGATGTTGTGCGTCGGATTATCCACCCCGACTCCAAGCTTCGTAGTCTGCCCATTGTGGCAGAAGACGACTGCGTATGGTGTAGTGGTCACGAAGTTGTAGCCGAACGCAAACGTGTAGTCAGCGGACGCACCGACTTTCACCCTGCTTCCGGCCGCCATCGAGTAATCGGTAGAGATGCTGTCGGCGTACCCTCCGGGCACGGTGCTGTGTCTTCCGCTAATCTGGTTGTAGTACCCGCCGCCGATCGCGGAGTAGTCACCTGTAACCACGTTGTAGGAGCCTCCCGCGACACACGATGCCGAGTCGCTTGAGTTGCCGCCCGCCTGGTTGCGATACCCGCCGCCGATGGCGCTGATGTACCCGACCGCGTCATTACTGAGTCCGCCGGGAATGACCGAGTTACCACCGGTCGCTTCGTTGCTCTGGCCGCCTCCCACTGCTGCGCCGCTCGCCGTGGCGCTGTTGTTGAAGCCACCGCCTATGGAGGTAAGGGATCCTGTGGCTTGTCCGCCGTAGCCGCCGGCCACGGTTGCGTAACTTTCGGCAGCCTCGTTGCTCTCCCCGCCGCCTACGACGCAGTGGTCTTCGCTCGCCTCGTTCTTTTGTCCGCCGCCGATTGCTGCGTACCAACCCGAGACCAGATTGCTGTCACCGCCCGAGACCGTAGCGAAGGCTGAGTCGGCACGGTTCTGCAGGCCGCCGCCGACCGACGCGTAGCGTGAGTACGCTGTGTTGTTGGCTCCGCCGGCAACAGTGCTGCTGGAGTCCGAAGCCCTGTTGCTTCGTCCCGCGCAGACAGCGGCGTCGACGCCGGACGCCTCATTGCCGAAGCCCCCGCCTATTGCCGAACGCAGTCCCATCGCTCTGTTGAGGTAACCGCCGCACACGGTGGTGTAGTGGGCGCCGGCGCGGTTGGTGCTGCCGCCGCCGACGACCGAGGCGTTGCCCGTTACCGAGTCGCTGTTGCCGAACACGAACGAGTTAGTGCCGGCGAGGTGGCAATCAGTACCGAAACGTCCCCGGCCGTATGTCCGCAGTTCGCCGCCGACTACGAAGTCGCCGGGAATCGAGTCCGGCAAACCGCTCGCGACCGCGTAGTCAGCCGTGTCGGCGTGGCGAGCGTCCCCGGCGAGGAACGAATAGGCCGCGCTAACGACGCGGACCCTTGGCAACATCTCGAGGTCGGCACCGACCTTCATGCCCAGAAAAAGACCGCCGGCTTCGGGAAGTGCACTGATCGGCGTCACCGACCCGAGCAAGACCGAGAACAACCCGCTACGGGTCCGCACCGTCTGCGTCTCATTCCAGAACGGCGAGCCGCCAGTGGGCTGGGTGTACAGCCGGAAAGCAACCGAGTAGGTCGTATCTACCACCGGCAGGCCGAAAGTGTCGGTCAGCTTCCCTTGGTAACTGAGCATCCGCGGGATCGTGATGGCATCCGGGGATTTGAAACTGCAGATTGTAGGTTGTAGATTGGCGGCGGGCCTCAAGTCAACGCCTGCGTTGCCTGCCGCCCAGAGCATGGAACTCAAGGTGAGTACTGCGAGCACCAGTGCAATCCTCTTCACCGCTTCCTCCTATCGTTGCTCTACTGATTGCTTCATCTTCTGGTATCTGGCTCTGCCGGCTGTGGTGCGGAAGTCGATGCCCTGCGCCTTGCCTTCGCGCACAAGCTGGTCCATGCAGCCGGACAGGAATTCGTCATCGAGCATCCGGCCGGCAAGCGAACCGGTCTTGGGCTGCTCGACCGGCATCATGCGCCGGGTCACTTCTGCGGAAACGTCCTTCCGCTCACCGGTGGCAATCCAGTTGACCTTGGTGCCCGGCTTTCCACCGACAGTGAACCGGTTGCCGGATACTTCCTCGACGAGGTACACGTCCGAGCTGCCGATGCCGGTCAGCACGACCTGTGGGTTTCGGTTCAGGGCGCCGAAGTACGGAGGTAGGTCTACCTCGGCCCTTCCGCTGGCGTCTAGCACGACACTGCCCCGGTAAATGTTGAGCATCTCCGGGCCCTCAATGAAGTAGTGGTTGAGGATCTTGCCCGAAGGGTCGAGCGGGTGGTCAATGGTGAACGTGCCTGAGGCCTTAGACAGTACGCCGACCCGGGTCTGGCTGGACGCGCTGGCCGTCTGGCCGTTGAACGCAGCGGAGTTGTTGTAGCCGGATGGGACGAAGGAGGAGTTGCCGACCGTGAAGCTGTACGAGGCATCCGAAGTGTCTGCCCACCCGCCGCCCACCGTTGAGTATAGCCCGCTCGCGGCGTTGTCGGCCCCGCCGAGGACGGCGGCATATGAATTGCTCGCGAAGTTACCACCCCCCCCGCCGACCATGCCATTTTGGTTGGCCTTGTTGCCGACACCGCCACAGACCACGCCAGCCGAGCCGTTCACCTGGTTCGAATCTCCGCCGCATATTACTCCACGATTGTAGGAACACGAGTTCCTGCGTCCGCCCCCTATGAAGGTGAATCTTCCGCCGTTGAAGTTGTAGTATCCGCCGCATACGGTCGCGCACGAGTCGCTCGAACTCGGCTCGCCGGCCTGGTTCAAGTAACCTCCACCGACGTTGCAGAAATCGGCATATGTCTTGCAGCTCTGGCCTGCGGCGAACGAGCTCGCTCCCTGATTGATGCAGTTCGCCCCGAAGGTTCCCCTGACGTGCGACCTTATCTCACCCGCTGCCGCGAGCCGGGAGGTCATCGAGTCGCCGGACACGTTGACGTACCGGCCGTCCCCGTACGTCTGGTCGAATCCGACCGTGCCGGTCGTGATTATCGGGTTGGGGCTGCAGACCACTCCGGTCGTCTGGCTGACCGACGTCACCGTACCGCCGCTCGACTGGCCCACGCTGTCGTTCCGCGCCTCCCAGGCCGAGCCGGTCCACTTCATGACCTGGTCCGAGGATGCGCCCATCTGGCCGAGGTCGGCCGCCGCGACGGTGCCGTCGACAACCATGGCGCTCGTTACCGAGCCCATCTGGCCGGCTCGTACGAAGCCGGTTGTGTCCTTCCCCTGCAGCAGGTCGGCATTCGCCGCCTGCTCGGTCAGGTACGCGTATGCCGCACTGACGATGCGGACACGCGGGGTCAGTTCCGGCCCGCCCGAGACGGTCATCCCTAGATAGACAGCGCCAGCACTAGGCAATGAACCGATGGGCGTAACCGAGCCCAGCAAGACTGAGAACAACCCGTTCTTCACCGTGACGCTTTGAGTCTCGGTCCAGAATGGCGAGCCGCCCGAGGGCACGGTGTATAGCAGGAGCATTATCGGGTAACTGCCGTTGGGCACGGGTCCACCCAGTGTATCGGTCAGCTTGCCTTGATAGGATAGCATCTGCGGAATCGTGATTGCCTCTGCCCCCAAGCTTGGAGCTTGTGGCTTGGAGCTTGCAACTTCCCGCGGCGCGACCGCCGCGTTGCCTGCTGCCCAGAGCATGGCGCCCAAGGCCAGTACAACGAGCACTAGGGTAATCCTCTTCATCTCTTCCTCCTATCGTTGTTCTACTGATTGCTTCATCTTCTCGTACTTTGCCCGGCCGGCGGCGGTGCGGAAGTCGATGCCCTGCGCCTTGCCCTCGCGCACGAGTTGGTCCATACAGCCGCGCAGGAAGTCATCGTCGAGCATACGACCGGCGAGGGATCCGGATTTGGGCTGCTCGACGGGCATCATCCTGCGCGTCGCCTCGGCTGACACGTCCTTGCGCTCGCCGGTCACCTGCCAGTAGACCTTGATCCCGGCTGGCCCGCCGACGGTGAATCGGTTGCCGTATACGTCCTCTGCCACGTAGACTACCTCACTTGTACCTACGCCGGTAAGCTGGACGCGCGGCTTCCCATTAAGCGCGTCGAAGTAGTCGGGCAGAGTTACGACAGCCCGGCCCGACGCATCAAGCACCGCCTCGCCGTCGTAGATGTTCCGCATCTCCGGCCCTTCGATGAAGTAGTGGTTGAGTATCTTGCCGTGCGGGTCGAGCGGGTGGTCGATGGTGAAAGTACCCGACGCTTTGGACAGCGTGCCGACCCGGGTCTGGTTCGACGCGGTAGCGACCTGACCGTTGAATGCAGCCGAGTTGCTATAGCCGTCCGGAACCACGGAGACCGCGTTGGTCGTGAAGCTGTAGTCCGCGGCCGAGGTGTCATCCCCCCCGCCCGCGACCGTGGCCCAGTAGCCCGACGCCGTGTTCCGAACCCCCCCGCCGACCGTGGCGGAGCCGTCACTCGCAATGTTGCTGAACCCGCCGCCGACCGTGGCGTAGATGCTCGGTGCGGTGTTCTGCCACCCGCCGCCGACCGTGGCGGCAGTGCCCGACGCCGTGTTTTCATGCCCGCCGCCGACCGTGGTGTAGATGCTCGACGCGGTGTTCGATTCACCGCCGCCGATCGATGCGTAGTTGTTCGACGCGGTGTTCGATTCACCGCCGCTGACCGTGACGATGTAGCCCGACGCGGTGTTCCCATGCCCGCCGGCGACCGTTGCGTAGTCGCCGCTCGCGTCGTTGGTGTTGCCGCCGCCGACCGATGCGTAGGTGTTCGACGCGGTGTTCCCATATCCGCCGCTGACCGTGGCGCTATAACCCGACGCGGTGTTCGATCCCCCGCCGCCGACCGTCGCGGATGGGTAGTCCTGACCCGAAGTGCCGGTCGTACAGGCCACGCCGAGATTGACGTGAGTGAATCGTTGAGTTCCGTGGAGCATGTTGCCCGCCCCGCCGCGCGCTATGCCGAGATTCCCGACGGTGTAGAGCACGCTGTCCGGGGTCCCCCGCACCCAGGTGTACTCGGCTGTCCCGCCGGCCAGCGCATAGTTGGCGGTGTCCGCCTTGTAGGAGTAGGCCGAGCTGGCGATTCGCAGCCGTGGCGTGAGCTCGGGGTTGATCGCAACCTGCAGGCTCAGGTACAGGGCACCGCCGTCCGGCACCGATGATATCGGCGTCACAGCGCCCAGCAGCGCCGAGAACAGACCACTGACGACCGGTATCGTCTGTGCCTCAGTCCAGATGGCCGAGCCGCCGGTTGGCTGCGTGTACAGCCGGAACGTAAGCTGGTAGTTGCCGTTCGGGACCGGCTGCCCGAGCGTGTCGGTCAGCTTGCCTTGATACGAGAGCATCTGCGGAATCGTGATTGCTTCTGTCCCCAAGCTTGACGCTTGCGGTTTGGAGTTCGCAGCTTCCCGCGGCGCTACGGCCGCGTCGCTTGCTGCCCATGCGCAGATGCACAGGGCTGCGATTGCGAGTACGGTCATGGTAGTTCTCATCTTGTCCTCCTTGCCGGGCTTTGCGCCCGGCCGGAATCGGTCTTGCCTGTTCAAGGTCCCTTGCGGCGAGCGGGTCGTGCACCCGCCTCCAGTTTAGGTTATAGCACGACGATGTTGACTGTCAAGACAAAGCTGTATGTCTGAAGGAGCAGGGGCGCGGCGTGCCGCGCCCCGTCCGATTCTGCTCTCCTGTTTTCTGTCTACTGCCTACTATCTCCTGTCCGTTCTCTACCTCTGCAGCACGAGTTTCTCGGTCGCGCGGTAGTCGCCGGCAGTGAATCGGCAGAAGTAGACGCCGCGGGCCAGCTCCCTGCCGCGGTCGTCCGTGCCCCTCCAGTTCACGTTGTAACGGCCCGGCCGCATCACGCCGTCGGTCAGTGTCCGTACCACGCGACCGGTCAGGTCGTGCACACGCAACTCGACCCGTCCTTCCGTCGCCAGCGAGTAGCGTACCGCAAGCGCGGACCGGAACGGATTCGGCTGCGGCGAATACAACCGGGTCTTGAGCGGACCCTGATTCGGCGAGTACGCCTGCTCTCTAACTCCGACCTGGCCCTCGGGTTGCCAGAACCCGATGAGCGCCCAGTAGTTCGAGCCGGTGATGAACCCGGCCGCCGTCTGGCCTGCGGTTGAGCCGCACTTATACGCGGTGCCGGCCATCTCTCCGCCGCCAATGCCGACCACGCTCCAGTCGCACTTGTAGTTCTGGGCGGTGACGAATCCTCCACAGAGTACACAGAGGACACAGACTATCCTTGGAATCATGTTGCCTCCTTACTGCTTCCCGGCGAGTCTCGCCTCGAGTTCCGCCAGGCGTTTGCTCAAAGCTTGATTCTGATCATACAGCGCCTGGACTCCGGCCATCAGCACGCCGTCGGCGTCCTCCATGTTGATGGCCGTGTTCGATTCGCCGAAGCCGAACGCGCTATGGAAATCCTGCGCCACCGGTCCGATGTGGCGAATGGACGGGTCCTGGCTCTTCAGGTTGTAATCACGCACCCGCACGCGCGCCAGCGCGTCGAGCAGAGCTTTCTTGTCCACCGGCCGGAAGTTCTCCTTGGTCATACTGTCCGACACCGAGTTCCAGGAATTCCCACCGGCGGACAGGTACGAGCCGGTCGTCATCCCCATATTGGTGTAGAAGTAGACTCCGCCGCGGGCGCGGGCCACCCAGCGGTTGTCTGTCGTCGTCCTGACGCTGTCGCCCGCCGAGCAGGAGTCGCTCCACACGAACGAGCTGGCTCCGCGGGCCTTGGCGTAGGTGCCGGCCGCAAAGCTACGGTTGCCCGAGGCAGCGCAGCCGTAGCCACCCGGTACCATAGCGGCGCTACCGGTCGCGCTGTTGCCGCCACCGCCGCCGACTGTCGCGTAGGACCCGGTCGCGTCGTTGTAGTAGCCGCCGCCGACCGTCGCGTAGATGCCGGTCGCGTTGTTCACGAGGCCGCCTGCGACCGACGCATAGCTCGTGTCGGCGCTGTTGGAAACGCCTCCGCCGATCGTCGCGGCATAGCCGGTCGCGCCGTTGTTGCTGCCGCCGCCGACCGTCGCGTTGTTCGTGTCGGCTGCGTTGCCCTCTCCGCCGGCGACCGTAGCGTAGGAACCGCCCGCGCCGTTGCTGCTGCCGC
>CAZSUX010000007.1:0-24577 GCA_964610135.1 uncultured bacterium
GCGGTTAGACCTCGAAGCAAGTGGCGCGGTCGTGTGTCGACTTGCCGCTCCGACAGACGTGTCGACCAAGATAGACCAGATGCGTCGGGTCGCCTCCCAGGTTGCGCGTGAGACCATGGCCCGTGGCGGCCTGCTGTTCCACGGCGCCCTGGCCGAGTATCGCGGAAGCGGCTTCATCATGGCCGGGCCGCAGGAGGTGGGCAAGAGCACGGCCAGCCGTCGCCTTCCCTCACCCTGGCGTTCGCTCTGTGACGACATGACGCTGGTCGTGCCGGATGGCAAGGGGGGCTTCTGGGCTCATCCGTGGCCGACCTGGAGTCACTTCCTCTATAATGGGCCGGGGGGGTCCTGGGCCGTAGAGGACGCCAAACCCCTTCGGGCGATCTTCTTCCTCGACCAGGCATCCTTTGACCGGCTGGAACCCATCTACGGCACTCAGGCGACCGCCCTGACCCTGCAGTCTGCCGAGGAACTCACTCGGGAACTGCTGCTTGAGCTGACCGACGTTGACTCGGCGCAGGCGCTCTGCGGCAAGGCACTCAACGCCGCCAAGGGTCTTGCCGCGGCAGTCCCGGCGTACTCGCTCAAACTTAGCCTCGATGGCCGGTTCTGGGAGAAGATCGAGGGCGTTCTCCCGGTCGGCGACTTGCCGGCGTCTGGCGAGGACAGCCGCGGCCGAGCCCCGATGTCGGTCGAGTCGGTCATAGCAGACGACACGCTGCGCGTAGTCTGCACCGGCACCAGCATGAGTCCTACTCTGGAGGAGCCCGACCTCCTTGAAGTAGAGCCCTACGGCACCGCCCGAGCGCGTCCGGGCGACGTGGTATGCTTCAAGTCACCGGGGACGGGAAAGACGGTCGTACACCGAGTCGTTTCCGTCGTTCCCCGGTCTCCGGTTTCCGGTCGTGCTACCGAAGGGGGACCGAACGGCGGCATCCGTACCCGTGGGGACAATAACCCGGCGGACGACAACGAGGTTCTGCAAGCCGGGGATATCATTGGTCGCGTCAGGACCGCGCAACGCGGGGCGCGGCGCTGGAGAGTCCACGGTGGGTGGCTGGGTCTTGCGGTACTTCCCTGGGCGCGACTGGGCCGACGCATCCGTAGCAGCACCGGGCTTCTTCCTCACACGCTGTACCATTTCCTTGCCGGTCTCGGTCCGTTCGACCGCGTGCTCCCGGCAAGCCTTCGGCCAAGGCTGGTGCGCTTCAGCACCCGCTACCGGGCTTTCCTGAAGCTGCTGATGGGCAGGCGGACGATCGGACACTACGACTTTCGTCGCAAGGAGTGGCAGATCCGACGGCCATTCCGCCTGCTGGTGGACGAGCAGACCCTGCCTGAACCAAAGTCCTAGGTTCCAATCCACGATCCGGATGGCGAATCCCCGCTCCGCGGCCGACCTCCTCCTTCACTGCCTGTCTGGCCGAGGACCGGGGACCAGGGACCGGGAGCTGGAGACCGGAGACGGAAGACCGGGGACTGGGGACCGAAGACCGGGGACCGGGAACCAAGAACCAAGAACCAGGAACCAGGAACCAGGAACTGACTGGAACGAGGTCGTCGACACGGCTGCCTTTCACGGCCTCGCTCCTCTGCTCTTTAGGCGCTTGAAGAAGAGCGACGCGCAGGACCGCGTTCCGCCCGATGCATGGGAACGACTGCGGCTGGCCTACTTCGCAGCCGCCAGCAGAAACAGGCGTCTCTATCGAGAGCTTGGGCCCGTGCTTCGCTGCCTGTGCAGCTCCGGCATCCCGGTAATCACGCTGAAGGGAACCTACCTTGCTGAGGCGGTCTACGGCGATATTGCACTCAGGCCGATGTGTGATGTCGACCTCATGGTTCCGAGAGTAGAGCTGCCGAGAGCCCAGGCAGTCTTGTTCGACTTGGGCGGCGCTTATCAGCAGTCAGAGGACTTTGATTCGTTCGACTGGACAGGACATCATCACGCGCGGCCGGTCGTCGTTCGCGGCCTGATCATTGAAATTCACTGGACACTCGTCCCTCCAACTGGGCCGGTTAGAATAGACGCGGCCGGTCTTTGGGAAAGGGCGCGCCCGGTCACGATAGCGGGTGTCGAAGTGCTTGCCCTCTCCCCTGAAGACTTGATACTGCACCTGTGTCTAAGCCTGAGTCATCAAGGCTTCACGGGGCTGAAACGCCTCTGCGACACGGCCGAGACCATTCACCGCTTTGGCGGGGAGATGGACTGGGCTCAGGTCGTGCGCCTGGCTCGCGAGTGGGGTGCATCCCGGCATCTCGGCTTGACCCTGCATCTGGCTCGAAGTATGTTGGGCTCGGTCGTGCCGGATGATGTCCTTGAGAAATTGGTCCCCGGGGGCCTTGATCAGCGCAAACTCGAGACGGCGCGAGAGAGCGTTATCGCCCAGACCGATTGTCTCAGGTCGGGGTCGCTCATCGACCGCTGGGGCGCAATGTCTATTGGTGGCAAGGCGAAGGTGTCCTGGGAACGGGTCTTTCTTTCGCATGAGGAGATGGCGGTCAGGTACCCTGCGTCCCGCAATGCGAAGCATCTCGGGCCCTACTACGTGCTGCGGCTTCGGGACATTGCCAGGACCCTCGTGGCCCATGTCCTCAGGCGAGGTCTGCCCACGGCACGGAGCGGTGTGCGGGGCCGGAACGCCGCGCTGGCCAACTGGTTGGAAGACCGAGTGACGGTCAACGATGAGCGACAAACGATGAACGAGGCACTGTCGGACAGGGGCCGCTGCGGCCAACGATGAAGGCGACTGGCCGGCCGAAGTTCATAGATGCCGTCCAGCAGGGCCTGCGTCTGGACCGCGCGATTCGGCTGGTCTGGACGAGCGCCCCAGGCTGGGCGACGGTGAACCTCATCTTGGTTGTGGCCCAGGGTTTGTTTCCCCTTGCCGGACTGTATCTAATGAAAAGGCTCGTTGACGCGCTCCAGGCCGGCATTGCCGCGCACGGCGGGTCTTCGTCTTTCCGGCCGGTGCTCGTCTGGGTCGTCCTTGCCGCCGCGGTGGCGTTGCTCACGGCTATCGCGCGTTCTCTGGCCGAGGTGGCGGGACAGGCCCAGTCTCTGGTGCTGACCGACAAAGTGACCGATGTCCTGCACAGCCAGTCGGTCGCGGTTGACCTCGAGTACTATGAGAATCCGCTCTACCACGATACACTACAGCGAGCGCAGGGTGACGCCGCTCAACGTCCGGTGAGCATTGTCAACCGATTGGTCCAGATCGGCCAAAGCGCCATATCGCTGGCCGGTATCGGAGGCCTGCTGTTCGCTTTCAACCCGCTGTTGGCATTGGGGCTCGCCTTCGTCGCCCTGCCCGGCGCGCTGGTGCGGCTGGTGTACTCGCGCCGGCTATACCGCTTTGAGCAGGAACAGACCAAACAGGAACGCCGAGCCTGGTACTATCACTGGATGTTGACGAGCTCGTACTTTGCCAAGGAGGTCCGGCTGTTCGACCTCGGGTCCCTGTTCCGGACCCGTTTCCGCGCCCTGCGGCAGCAACTGCGCGGAGGGAGACTCGCGCTCACCCGGCGCCGCACTCTATCTGGAGTGCTGGCCCAGTCGGTGGCCACGCTCGCCGTGTTCGGCGCGCTTGTTTACATCGCCTACCAGACCTACAAGGGGACGATTACCATCGGCAGCCTGGTCATGTACTACGCTGGCTTCCAGCTTGCCACCGGTTCGGTCTCGGCCATCCTCGGCGGATTCGCCGGGCTCTATGAGGACAACCTCTTCCTTTCCAATTACTACAAGTTCCTTGACCTGAAGCCCAAGGTCACGGCGCCGGCGAAGCCGCTGCCGTGTCCGTCGCGGATCGCCAAGGGTATTGCGTTCAATGACGTTGGATTCGCCTACCCTGGTACTACCCACAGGGTGCTGGAGGCAGTCAACCTGACCATCGCCCCGTGCCAGGTAATTGCACTGGTCGGGGAGAACGGCTCGGGCAAGACCACCCTCGCGAAGCTACTCTGCCGGCTGTACGACCCGGACTCGGGTGCTGTTACTGTTGACGGCGTTGACATCCGCCAGCTGGACCCGATCAAATGGCGGCGGCAAGTCAGCGTCATTCTCCAAGACTACGTTCAGTATCAACTACCGGTCTGGGAGAACATCTGGGTGGGCGACGCCGAGTCTACACCGGATCGGCAGAAGATCATCGCGGCGGCTGAGCGTTCCGGCGTCGACTCGGCGATTCGTCGCCTGCCACAGGGTTACGACACTCCGCTCGGCTGCTGGTTCGAGAAGGGCCACGAGTTGAGCGGCGGCGAATGGCAGAAGGTGGCACTGGCCCGGGCATTCCTGCGCGACTCGCACTTCGTGGTTCTCGACGAGCCGACCAGCTCGCTCGACCCGCTGGCTGAGGCGGAGCTGTTCAGGCATTTCCGCCGGGCAATTCAAGGCCGCAGCGCCGTTCTCATCAGTCACCGGTTCTCGACTGTTCAGATGGCCGACTACATCTACGTGCTGGACAAGGGCCGGGTCGTGGAACGCGGAACGCACCGGGAACTGCTTGAACGAAACGGGCTCTACGCTCGGCTCTACCTGGCCCAAGCCGCTCCGTATCAGGAAAGCTGAGGCACGGGCCTCAGGCGCAGTGCGCAGGGGGAACGGAAGCGTTCACTCCCACACTCCGATGAAGCCATCTGCTCGTCGTCACCGGCAAGCCGGACGTTCTGACTTCTGACCTCGCCCAACGACGAATCTCCAACTCTTCGTCCTTTCCCCTGGCCGTACGGTTGTCAAGCGCTGCCAGCGTGGTCCTGCTGGCATGGACCACCACAATGGACGCGCCCACGAGCGTCCCGATGATCGGCTGTTGGCGGTAGCCGAGACCGACCGCGTGTCAATAACTGCATGGTCGTACACGTCCGTCAGTCGCTTGAGCAGGACGCGGGTGGCGGGGTTGTTAAGGGTAGGCAGGTCTGCCGGGCTGGGTGGTATCGTGCCGCAGGACGTCCGCGGTTCTCGCCAACTCCGGTGATTCCCGTCTCTCCTGTGGTTTGTCCCTGGATTCTCCACGCGGCACGATCTGTGCAATCGGCGGATACTCTGCCCGGCCCGAGGCGGTCGGCTGGCCGTTCAGACAGCCGTTATCCGGGCGATAGCTGCTGACCTGCCTGATAATCTCGGCGCGGATTCGTTCCGTATCACCGCTCCCGACGACTTCATCCAGCCGCCGCAGGTCGTCGAGTGCGTCCTCATAGCCGCGGGTCTTCGAAATGCGGGCGCGGTAGATCCGTCGGTTCATGGTTACCATCGTGCCTTCTTCGGCGGTCAGCAGTTCCTCAAAGAGCTTCTCGCCCGGGCGCCGGCCGGTGAAGACAATCGGGACGTCAACGCCCGGGCGCAAGCCGGCGTGGCGGATCATCGTCTCAGCCAGGTCTTTGATTCGCACCGGTTTGCCCATGTCGAGGACGAACACCTCGCCGCCGGTGCCGAGCGCCACTGCCTGCATGACCAGCAGGACCGCCTCGCTGGTGAGCATCATGAAGCGCTTCATCTCCGGGTCGGTCACGGTGACCGGTTCGCGTCGGATGATGGCCTCGCGGAAGATGGTCGTGACGCTGCCCCGGCTGTCGAGCACGTTCCCGAACCGAACCGCCAGGAAGCGAACCCCGCCGCTGTTGTTCATCGCCGTCGTCACGGTCTCGCCAATGCGTTTGCTCGCGCCCATCACGCTACTTGGGTTGACCGCCTTGTCGGTGGAGATGTAGACGAAGCTCTCGGCGCCGTGATCCACCGCGGCGCGAGCCACCAGGTGGCTGCCCTGCACGTTGACGCGGATTGCCTCCGCCGGATGGAACTCGAGAATCGGAACGTGCTTGTACGCGGCGGCGTGGAATACGATCTGCGGCCGGGTGTGCGCGAAGACCCGGCTGACGTCCGCCTCGCGGGTGATGTCCCCAAGGAATGGTATCACGCGTAGCTTCGGAAAGGCCGTGCGCAAGCTGTTCTCGACGTAGAACAAATTCGAGTCGTCTCGTTCCAGCAGGACCAGCATCGCCGGGTTGAATCGGGCCAGCTGGCGGCAGAGCTCCGAGCCAATCGAGCCGCCCGCACCCGTGACCATGATGCGCTTGCCGGTAAAGACGTGCTCCATCTCGCGCGGGTCCACCTTGACCGGCTGCTGACCGGTCAGCTCATGGATGGTCAGGCGTTCGAGGGCGCCGATATCTGCCCGGTCGTCCAGCAAGTCCGCCATGGACGGGACCAGCCGCACCTCAAGTCCGAGGTCGTGTAGCCTCTGGCAAAACGCGCCGATGGCAAATGTCGGGTCGGAGCTCAGGAAAACGAACGCGGCCCCGATTTGATGTCGCGCGACGACTTCTTCGACGTCGTCATAGGTCCCCAGTATCGGCAGGCCCTGGCTGACCGTATTCCGGTTGTGCGGCTCCGGGTCGATGTAGCCGACGACCCGGTAGTCAAAACGCGGGATTCTCCGCAGCGTGTCAAGCAGGAAATAGCCCTTGTGCGAGCACATCACCAGAATCGCCCGTTTTCCCGATTTCGGGCGAACCACCTCCCGGTAGAAGCGCTTGCTGCCGCGCACCGCGACGACTCCGCAGACGCTCAACAGCCCCCAGGTCACGGCCGACAACGGAGTCAGGCCGGCGAAAACTCGCGCACCGGAAAGGCCGCCGAGGATGAGCGCGGTTACGACGCCGGGAAGCATCAGGCGCGGAACGTCAACCAGGGAGAAAGTGGACCACTTCAGCTTGTAGTTTGAAACCAGGAAGCTGAGCCCTACCTGACAGACCAGGGCCGCAGCCGCAAACGGGACCACGCCGTGAGCGTAGTAGAGGAGGCCGGACCCGACGTGTTTGATGACGGCGAGGTGGGTCAGCACGCTGGCACCGAAGACCACGACCGCGTCGGCGACGATGTAGAATAGCGTGCGTTTCCACGTGGTCGGCACGAGCAGCGCACGAAGCCAGCCTGTGGTTCCTTGTTCTTCGGTCTCTTCCACTCTGCCAGTAACCTCTGGGATGCTCACAACCGCGGATTCTACCGGCTTGCTGCCCCATGTCAAGCAGTCTCGTCCGTGCATCTGCTGTCGTCCGTCGTCCATCATCCATTCGCCGTAACCCTCCAGCCGCAAACGAGATAGCCTCCAATTCACTCGCCCCGCTTCACTCTCTCCTGGTGCCTTCTCCCATCACCAATCCTGCTACCCGACCTCTGAAAGGAGACTCTGTGTCTGGTCCGAACCGGGGACTGATTGCCAGGCATATCACCGCCTCCCGCATTCCTTGATTCTCCTCAGGTGCTCGCTAACATACGGCTCAATGGCTAGAGTGCTCGTCACCGGCGGCTGCGGCTACATCGGCAGCCATACGCTGGTCGAATTGATAGCTGCCGGCCATGAACCGGTCTCCATCGACGACAACTCACGCTCAAGTGAGAGCATTCTGGAAGGTGTCGAGCGAATCACCGGGAAACGGGTCCGGAACCACAAGGTTGACCTGCGTAACGCGTCACTGACCGATGTCTGCTTTGCCGAGCACCGGGATGCAATCGCGGTCATCCACTTCGCCGCCTACAAGACCGTCCCTGAATCCGTGGCCAAACCTCTGCTTTACTACGACAACAACACTAACTCGCTGCTTAGCGTGCTGGCCCTCACAGATAAGTACCGGATTCCGTACTTCATCTTCTCGTCCAGTTGCGCGGTCTACGGCAACTCAAGGGAACTTCCCGTTACCGAAGATACCCCTTTCGGCGAGCCCGAATGCCCGTACGCCCGTACCAAGCAGATGGGCGAGCAAATCATCCGGGACTTTGCGAAGGTAAGCGAGACCGGTTTCGTCTCGCTCCGCTACTTCAACCCGGTCGGCGCTCATCCTTCCGGTGAAATCGGGGAAGTGCCCTACGGGGAGCCGGACAACCTGGTGCCGGGAATCACGCGGACAGCCGCCGGCAGGCTGCCCGAGCTGGTTGTCCACGGCAACGACTATGACACGCGCGACGGCACGTGCATCCGCGACTACGTCCATGTTTCTGACATCGCCCGCGCCCATGTCCTTGCCATCAACCACCTCACGAAATCGCCAGTCGCCAGTCGCCAATCGCCAATTGTCCTAAACCTCGGCTCGGGGACCGGGACTACGGTGCTGGAAGCAATCAAAGCCTTCGAACGGGCGACGGGCCGGAAACTGAACTACCGCATCGGGCCTCGGCGTGCAGGCGATGCCGCCGCTGTCTTTTCCGACAACCGCAAGGCCGAGGCGGTGCTCGGCTGGCGCCCGGTACGAGAGATCGATGAGATGATGAGAACCGCCTGGCACTGGGAACAGAGAATGGCGGAGGGGGCAGGAAGATCGTGAAGGGCATCGTACTCGCCGGCGGCCTGGGAACGCGGATGCTCCCTTTGACGCGGATTACCAATAAGCACCTCCTCCCGGTCTACGACCAGCCAATGGTCTACTACCCCATCCGGAAGCTGGTGCAGGCCGGCATCCACGACATCATGATAGTGACCGGCGGCAACAGCGCCGGAGACTTTCTGCGCCTGCTGCGGAACGGCAAAGACTTCGGGCTGGAGCGTCTTCACTACGTTTACCAGGAAGGCGAAGGCGGTATCGCCGAGGCCCTCGGTCTGGCACGGGGTTTTGCAGAGGACGACCGAATCGTCGTGATTCTAGGTGACAATATCTTCGAGGACGACATCTCGCCGTTCGTGAAGTCGTTCGCCGCGCAGACCGCAGGGGCCAGGATTCTCCTAAAGGCAGTTGATGATCCGAACCGGTTCGGCGTGGCCGAACTGAAGGGTAACCGGGTAGTGGGCATAGAAGAAAAACCGGCCCGTCCAAAGACGAACCTCGCTGTCACTGGTATCTACATGTACGACGCCAGCGTTTTTGAGGTTATCAAGACATGCAAGCCATCGGCCCGGGGCGAGCTCGAGATAACCGATGTGAACAATGCCTACATTCGGCAAGGGACGATGTCCTTCGACGTGCTGACAGGCTGGTGGACCGACGCCGGGACGTTCGAGTCACTCTGCCGTGCGACGATGCTGGTCCGCAGAGGAAAGGTCAAGGTTGAGGATGAGGTTGAGCCGAAAGGCAAAGGTCAAGGCTAGGACAACGATGAAGGACGATCCCTCTTCCTCTCCTTCCTCAACCTCGACCTTAGCCTCAACCTTCTCTGGCGTTTTGCTCCAGTCGCTCGCCCCAGCCGCCGACCAGCGCGGGTGGCTGGTGGAGCTGTTCCGCGCGGACGTGCTTGAGGCGGCCGGGTTGGGGGCAGCGCAACCGGTGATGGCCTACCTGTCGATGACGCGGCCTGGCGTCGCGCGTGGGCCGCACGAGCACCGCGAGCAGACCGATTTCTTCGCCTTCACCGGGCCGTCGGATTTCGAGGTGACCATCTGGGATAACCGGCCGAGTTCGCCGACGTTCGGTCGCCGCGAGACATTCGTGTTGGGCGCGAGCCGGCCGGCGACGCTCATCGTCCCTCCGAGTGTGGTCCATGCCTATCGCAATATCGGCGAGGTCGAGGGTTGGGTGCTCAACTTCCCCAACCGGCTGTACAGGGGGGTGGGCCGAGAGGAACCGGTGGACGAAATCCGCCACGAGGACGACCCGGAGGGCCGGTTCAGGCTGGAAGAGAGCTGAACGTGCCTGCAGCCGGCAGGACGGGTCTCAGGGGTGTGCTCTCATTCATCTTCGTGTGCGTAGTCCTGTTCCTTGGATTCTCGAATGCCTGGAAGACCGTCAGCGAGAGGATGTTCCAGGGGCAACTCCGTCACAGCGATGCCCGCGTCGTTGCGAGGCTGGTCCAGTCTCGCCAGAGCGGCCTGCTCTCCGTCGGGGGGTTCCTCGGGTACGGGACAAAGTCCGTCATTCCCCCCAGTCCGCCGGAGCTGTTCACGCTGCAGTACCAGGCTTACGCGACCCAGGACAGCTTCAGTTCCTACTACCCCTACATGTCTCAGAATGGCGGTCAGGCTTTGTTCTTCGGCCTTCTGGACCGTGCCCTACCCCTGCCGCCGGGCGTCAAGCTCAGTCTGTTCTACACACTTACGGCGCTGCTCTCCACCGTCGTACTCGCCTCAATCACGCTCTGGTTCGCCCGGGAGCTTGGCGTCGCAGCCGGGTTGTTCGTCCTCGTCTCCGTGATCTTCTCGCAGTGGCTGCTTGTCTTCGGACACAGCTTGTTCTGGTCGGTCTGGGCCTTCTATCTGCCGATGCTGGCAACGACCCTCTTCCTTGAGCGCCGCAAGGGCGGGCGACTCCTTGGCATGGCAGCCCTGGTGTTTCTCGCGGTCCTGCTGAAGTGCCTGTTCACCGGGTACGAGTTCATCACGACCACTCTCGTCATGATGCTCGTGCCGGTCGTCTACTATGCCGTGGCTGAGAGGTGGTGCGGCGGAAAGGCGCTGAAGCTCAGCCTCGTGGCAGCATCTGCGGCAGGGGCTGCGGTCCTCCTGAGCGCCGTGCTGCTCTGCCTGCAGTTCTCCATCGCGGGCGGAGGACTTGCCGATGGAGTCCGGCACATGTGGTACTGCCTGGGCAAGAGAACGTACGGCAATCCAGCCGCCTTCCTCGGCGACAACGCCGTCGGCCTACGAGCGGGCTTGATTCCCGTCATCCTGCAGTACATCACAGGAGTTTATTTCGACGGCCGCAGCTTCCTGAACGCGCCGGAAACGCGTACTTGGTGTCGCCTGCTGAACGTTCGGTACGTTTACCTGATCGTCGCGTTTCTGGCAGCCTCGGTTTTCGTCCATGCCTCGGGACGACGAGGCGGGCCGGGCGGACCTCAAAGGAAGGTAAGCGCCTTGCTGCTTTCGACTTGGTTCTCGATTCTGGCCCCGCTGTCCTGGCTCGTGGTCTTCAAGGCGCACGCAGCTCTGCACACGCACCTGGACTTCATAGTATGGCAGATGCCCTTCACGCTCTACGGTGCTGCCCTGTGCGGAGTCGCCGCAAGAACCTGGATTCGGCCACTTCCGCATCGTACCGACCGGTCACGCCTGCCCGACAGGGTCGACGGGGCTCGGGTCGGACCCGGCAAGGCGGGGGCCGGATACGAGGCTTCGGCCACAGTCCGGCCCGCTTTCCTCTCCGGAATCGTCTGACAACATGAAAGGACTGCAATGATGAGAGTACTCGTTACCGGCGGGTGCGGGTTCATCGGCTCCAACTTCATACGGCGCCGACTCGCGGGTACCGACGATACGGTGGTGAACCTCGATGCACTCACATATGCAGGCAACAAGACGAACCTGCGGGAGTTTGATGGGAATGCCAGGTATCGGTTCGTTCACGGCCGCATCGAAGACCCGGCAAAGGTGAAAGACACGATGTCGGGTGTTGAAGCGGTGGTTCACTTCGCGGCCGAGAGCCACGTGGACCGGTCGATTGACGACGCGGCGCCGTTCATCAATACCAACGTTCTTGGCACGCAGGTGATGCTTGACGCTGCCCGCAAGGCCGGGGTGAAGCGGTTCGTCCATGTCTCGACCGACGAGGTCTACGGAGCACTGGGCGAGGAGGGGCAGTTCACAGAGACGACACCCTTACAGCCTCGCTCCCCCTATGCCGCGTCCAAGGCGGCGGGCGACCTGCTGGCCCAGACGTACTGGGAGACCCACAAGCTGCCGGTGATGGTCGTTCGTCCGTCGAACAACTACGGTCCTTACCAGTTCCCGGAGAAGTTCATACCGGTGATGGTTACGAACCTGGTCGAGGGGCGGAAGGTCCCGGTCTACGGCCGGGGCGAGAATGTGCGTGACTGGCTGTATGTCGAGGACTGCTGCCGGGGAATCGGGACCGTGCTGGACCGCGGCCAACCGGGCGAGGTCTACAACATCGGTGGCGAGTCGGAGCGGCACAATATCGATGTCGTGAAGTTGGTGGTCAAGCAGATGGGGCTGGGCGAGGAAACGGTCGAGTATGTGCCGGACCGGCCGGGGCACGACTTCCGTTACGCGCTCGACAACGCAAAGATACAGCGTGAACTCGGCTGGCGGCCGGAGACCAAGTTCGAGGACGGTCTGAGTCGCACCGTGGACTGGTATCGCGAGCATCCCGACTGGTGGCGGCCGCTCAAGGAGCGGCTGGCCCGGGAGAGCAGAGGATTCTGGACAGGCACCGCAGAGAGCAGCATTGCAGGGGGAAGCTCAAACTGACATCGGCGCGGCCGAGACGGGTTTTCGGCCTATTTCCTTCCAGCGTGAAGGGTTGAGCGTCTGGCTGCGAACTGACACCCCCGCCTGGGGGATTACCCCTTCAATCGTTCCCGAAGTCGTTCACATCGTTGTATCCTACATCGCTGTGAGGGCAGTTTCGTACATCGCTGGCGTCAGCCCCTGTCGGACAGTGCGGAGGGCTATCTCGACCGCAGTTCCCTGAGGAGCTTCCTACATCGTCTCCATAGCTACCCGGTCTGTCGCGAGCCCGGTTACCTTCTCGTTCATGCGCCGAATCATCCGACCCGCAATCTGACCCGTTACCCCGCAGGTAGCGTAGATCGCCATTCCTCCGGTCGTCTGCGAGACTGCGAGGCCCGTCGGCCTCCACACCATGACCGGAGTCTTGTGCCAAGTCCTGCCTGGAGACCCGCACTCAGTTCCGTGCTCGTCTCGCACAGAATCCGAATCCCGGTGTGTGCAGTAGGTCACAGAACTCCGCATCTGCGCGAGACACCACACGTAGTATAGGCCGAGAGCCCGAGACACAATTCTCCCGCCCAGTGGGCGGCCCAGAGACTGCCCGGGGGGCAGCATCTGCCGACGAGGCGCGAGTTTCGTCGGACCCTACAACTGCCGGTACCTCAAGTTGAACAACGTGCCGAACGACCAGGTGAAGAACTGCGGGGACAATTGCTGAGACGACTTCAGGAACAGGGAAAGGTCCAGGTTGAGGCCAAGGTCGAGATTCGGGTTGAGATAGAGGTTGAGATACAGGCAAGGACACAGGCGAAGATACACCACGGTGTACGATTCAGGACATGAGCTTACACACGGCGAGAGCTACTTCGAGGGATACGAGGAACGCTACGACGAACGGTCGGATCATCACTAGCGAGCGCGATTTCTCCCGCCCGCTAGCGTATTCCGGTCCGTCGGACTAGCCGACTTACAGTGAGTCTCCCGCGATGAAAGCCCTCACAACTCGTTCGTACTCGTCATAGCCCACTTTCTCCGGCACATCCGAGTGGTTCGCGTTCTCGACCGGGTAGGACGTCGCAGTCAGGGGATTGGCTTTGTCGAGCAGGACCAGGGCGTTGCGCTCCGGCACGGCCGTGTCGTCTCTCTTGCCGTAGATGATGAGCGTGCGGCAGCCGAGGCGCGGCATCCGCACTTCGTTGTCGAAGTCGGCGTCGACGAGGAAGCTGCCGGGAATCCTGAGCACCGCGCCTTCCTGGGCGACGGCAGACATCGAGGCCATCGGGTTTTCGAGGATGAGGCAGCGTGGCTTGAAGCTATCGATGTCGGCGGCGAGGTGGCAGGCAATGAAGCTGCCGAGCGACCAGCCATAATATACCATGTTCGAGTCCACGACGTCGGGCCGGGCGCGGACGTAGGCGAGCGCGGCTTCGGCGTCGGCATAGCAGGCGGTACCCGAGGGGGAGCCTTCGCTCTTGCCGAAGCCTTCGTAGTCGTAGATGAAGACGTTGCAGCCTGCTTCCCAGAGCAGCTCGACCCGGCCCCAGTAGCGGTTGATATTCTGGCCGTTGCCGTGGTTGTAGATGACGGTCGTGACTTCAGAGGGCCGGGGGTCAGGGGTCGGGGGTCGGGGCCTGATCCCTAGCCCCTGATCCCTTGCCCCTTTTCCAGCGGGTTGGCGGGCAAAGAAGCCATACACCTTGTGGCTGTCGAGTCCGGAGAGCGTGACCGGTTCGACGAGCGAGTCGGGGATGATTCCACGTACGTGCCACGCAGCCGAGTCGGCGCTGCTCATCTGCAGGTACTCGGCGACAGTGGTCGGCTCGAAGAGGAACGAGTCGAGGCGGAGACAGGACAGGAGAAGAAGGGATCCACAGATTACGCAGATCGCACAGATTCCGAACTTGGGGTTTGAGACTCGGGACTTTGGACTTCTCCGAGCGTTATTCATGGTTGCCTCCGAGGAGCCAGTTGGCGCCGAGGACGAAGCCGACCGCGCCGTGCTCTGCTATCGGCAGGCTGTAGTTCACGTTGCGCGGGTGGGTTTTCTCGGTCGGGGCGTACCACTTGGCCTCGAGATTGAGCGAGAACGGGTCGCTGACGCGCCATCCGGTTCCGACGAACGGCGCGAGCACAACGCTGGGCGTGGACTGGAACTGGTACATGCTCTGCGACCCGAAGTAGGTGGTGAAGCGGTCGCCCAGGCGGTAGCTGGCGACGAGGTCGAGTTGCGGGAACAGCGCTTCCCCGCCGCCCGGCTGGATGAGCGCCGTGATGCCGGCGATGGCGCCGACGGTGGGCATCCAGCCCTGCTGCCGGAGGAAGTGGTAAGAGAATCCGAAGTCGAGGCCGGCGAGACCGAACCCAGCGGCAAGCAGGTGCCCGCCTGCGTAGATACCGGCCTGGCCGTTCAGCCCGTAGCGGTAGCGGGCTACGGCGTAGGGCAGCGGGACGTTCATGCCGGCGACGTCGGCAACCGGCCCGCCGACCGACACGGCGAGGGCCGATTCACCGCGTTGGAGCGGAGTCACCGCCGTGACGGTGCCGCACCGAACCGCCGCCACGACTGTCACGGCAGCCAGCGTAGCGAGTAGCTGCGGCTTGTGTCGCACGTGTGGCTACCCTACGCGCGCAGGGCCTCGAGGCGAGCCTTGGCTTCAGGCGCGTTCTTCAGGAAGCCGGTGAGCGTCGCGCAGCCGTAGTCGGCGCAGGCGGCGCAGTTCGCGAGCTTGCGCCCGCGGGCGCACTTGCGGATTTCACACATGGCGTCGCAGTAGTAGACGTGGGCGCCATCGGTCGTGCAGCCGGTGCAGTTGATTTCCTCGGGTTTGAAGTCGTGGCCGTACGATTTGGACCATTCGGTAGCGGTCTTGACGCGCAGGGCCGCGTCGTTGGTCCGCGTGGCAATCAGGGCGGGACACGCGTCGCAGTCGATTCCGCAGTAGGCGAGCAGCTCAGGCATATTGCCTCCTTGGTTTGGTGTGAACGAGCATAGCTGGCTCCGGCGCGCGGTCAAGACTCGGCCCGGGGCCAGGAACCGAGATGGAGTTAGCCACAGAGGCCGCAGAGGACGCAGAGTGGGTGAAGCGAGGAGTCCGGTCCTTACCCTCTGTTATCTCTGTGTACTCAGTGGTTTGGTGTCGGATTCAGGACCCCGGGGCCGCGGGTGATGATATGCGGAGAACGATGGGAGGCGGAAAGAGGCGGGCGGGGCCGAAGCCCCGCCCGCGTGAGTAGCAGTCCGCCGCTAGCGCTGGACGACCAGCTTGCGGGTGGACGTGAATGCGCCGGCTTCGAAGCGGACGAGGTAGACGCCGGTGCCGACCTTGCGGCCGCGCTGGTCACTACCATCCCAGGTCGTCGTGTACCAGCCCGGATTCTGCGGACCGGCGGCGACCGTGCGAACAAGAACGCCGGCCACGGAGTAGACGGACAGGTTCACAGCAGATGGTCTGGGCAGGCCGTAGCGGATACTGGTTCGGCCACCCGTGGGGTTGGGTAGGACATGGTCGAGGCTGAAAACCGCGGGCAGGCTCCTGCCTTCTTCGATGCCGGCGGACGGACCGACCAGGACCGAGTCCACGATAAGGTCGTTCGCCGAGTCTTCATCGCCTGCGAGCTCGGTTGAGCACTTGACCGCGAAGGTGCCGGCCGGGTTCGCGGCCCAGTTGTTGAAGGCCAGCGTGTCGGTGAGGCCGGCACCAAGGGTGACGGTCATCGTGTCGGTGTAGCCTGCCCCGATGGTGAGCCGGGTGCGGAAGGTCTCTTCCAGCGTGCCGTAGTTGTACACTATCGCCCGGGGCGCAACGACCGCGCCGGTGTCAACGGTATCAGCCGGCGCGACGATGGCCGTCGCCCCGACATCGTGGGTCTCGCTGACGAGGGGCTCGACGCCGCCGGATATCGTCCAGGCGAAGCTCTGCTTGCTCGCGGTCGCGACGTTGTGGGCGCTGACGCGGATGGTCCAGACCCCGGTGTCCGGCGCGTTGACGCGGGCGCATTCCTCGGTGTTGAGGGAGTCGCGGCCGGCCGGGTTGGGCGTGGACTGGCCGCTTGTGTACTTGTTGCCTTTGTAGACCGTGGCGGTGGGCGCGGTGAGAGTGAGGTCGAGGTCGTTGATGAGCGTCGGGTTGGCGTTGGGCGCGGCCGCGGTGTCGGTCCAGGCCAGGCATACCCGCAGCGGAATCGCCGACGTCACGCGGAACTGCTGTTGCTTGTACTGGCCGGTCGCGATGCCCGCGGTGTCATCGGTGATGATGAGCTTGCGCGCGTCGCCGGTGAAGTAGAGGACCGAGTCGGCGTCGATGCGGCCCCAGCCGATGTCCATACTGGGAATCGTGTAGGAGCCGATGTTAGGGTCGGCCGAGGCCATTGCCATCGAACGGAGCAGGGCCGAGGTGATGTAAGTAATCCGGTCGCCGGGGACCGCACTGCCGGTCGGGTAGAAGCCTTCCTGCAGGTAGCAGCGCATCAGGCCGACGGTGCCGTTGGCAGTCGGTGTGGCCATCGAGGTGCCGGATGCCTGGTCGTAGGTGTTGGTGCCGGTCCGCGTCGCCGACCAGATCTCGACGCCGGGCGCCATCACGTTCGGCTTGATGCGGTTGTCCTGAGTCGGGCCGCGGCTGGAGAAGCCGGCAATGGTATTGGAGGCCGTGCTTCGCTCGGTCGCGCCGATGGTGAGGATGTTCTTGGCAATCGAGGGATTGCCGAGGGTCTTCGCGCCGCCGGAGCCTTCGTTGCCGGCGGCGATGATGTTCAGGAAGTCCTTGTGCGCCCAGCAGAAGGCGTCAGAGGACGCGTCCTGGATCTTGTAGGTGCCCTGAGTGTTGCCCCACCGCCACGAGCCGGAGTGCTGCTTGATGGGCCGGAGCGAGTCGGGCAGGCCGCGGCCGAAGTAGAGCGTGTCCCACAAGGTGGTGAAGTCGGTGGGAATGACGAAGTTACCCGAGGAACTAGTCACGTCGACGAAGTAGATTCTCGCATCCATGGCCATGCCGTCGTAGTAGCTCGACCCACCGGCGGCCGAGTCGTCGCCGGCGACCGAGCCATTGACGTGGCTGCCGTGGTATGGAGTCTCGCCGGCGTTGGCGCCCTGGTAGAGCTTGAACGCAACGACCTTGCGGTGATCGGGCCAGATACCGGGCGGGGTTATCGGCAGCGTCGTGTCACGGAACATGTCGTGGCCGGCGTTCAGGCCGGTGTCGGACGTCGAGAGGATGACGCCTTGGCCGCGGACGGCGTTGCGCCAGACCGGCCGGGCCGCGAGGCTCGTGTCCGGCGGCGGCGACGCCTGCCAGCCGCCCTGCATCACCCACTGGCTGGTGTTGTTGCAGACGGTGACCTCGGACCACTCCTGGATCCAGAAGGTCTCCTGGAGCCGGGCAACTGCCGCGATGTCGGCTGCGTCGAGGGTGGCGGTTACCGTAATGCCGAAGCTTGAGGTCGTGAAGTCGTCGACCGTCCCGCCGACTTCGGCAATCTGCGCCGTGACCGAAGCCGGGTCAGTGCCGGGCATGACCATGATGACGACTTTCTTGGTGCCGGCCGCGTCCAGCAATCCGGATTCGAGCTTGTAGGCCGGCTGGAACAGGCCGACCCAGCGGACCATCGGCAGCGAGGCGACGAGTTCGCGCTGGTCCGGGCCAAGCTGGGCCAGAACCGCGTAGTTGGGCAGGTAGCCGAACGTCTTGATGCCGTTGCGGTTCAGCTCGCGGAACCACTGGTGCAGGAGCGGGCCGTTGAACTGCACGATGTAGTATTGGCTCTGCCCGGCGGCAGGCTCGAGCCTGAGCCCGGCCGGGAGCGTCGACTCGCCGGTGCGGGTGTCGATGGTGATGTCGTTGGCGAAGGAGATGAAGTTTGCCTCATCACCGGCAGTGGGGTCGAACCGGTGCACGGGGCCCATGCTGTAATGGGCCGGGCGCGCCGCTGCCAGCCCGACGGTGAGAATCAGAAAAAGAACGACTGATTGCAGACCTTTCAACGGTCCTCCTTAACGTATGTTACTTGAGTTTGCCAACGTATAGCCGGAATCATATAGTCTAGCACCCTACCTACCCCGGTCAATCAATGCCTAGTGCCCCTGAATCCGACATTGAACCACAGAGCACACAGAGATAGCAGAGGGTACGGAACGGACTCCGAGCTTCACCGTCTCTGTGCTCTCCGTGGCCTCTGTGGTTGTGTCCATATCGGTTCTCGGGTAGCGTCACGACCGTGATTAGACCGGTGGAACCGCAGCGGAGGTGCGCAGGCTTGACTTGGGCGCAGACGCACCTGATAATTCGTTCGCTTGTTCCTTCAGTCTGGAAGCGTTCTCAAAGAGCAGTAGAGGAGGTCCTTTGCGTTTGCTGACAGTGCTACTATTGGCTGCATGTACGGTTTCGGCCGGCACCATCACAGTCACAATCGACACGCGCCCGGGCGACGTGGCCTTGATTCAGAAGGATGGGTATGAGGTTGTGTCGATCGCTGCGGACCGGACCGGGCTGGGGATTCTATCCACCTCCCAGCCAGGCTATCCGCTGTTGCCGGTTTACTCCGGCAACGTACTGATTCCGGCCGGCGCGGAGCTGACCGGCATCACCGTCGCCGGCGTCGAGCGGACCGAGTTGGGCGAGGGAATCACCTTGTATCCGGTTCAGCCGCCGCGTCCGACCAACACGACCGGAGACGTGCCTTTCGTGGCACCGATACCGGCGGTGTATTCAAGCAGGGCGGTGTACCCGGCGTCGCCACTGACCCAGGTCCCGGCCGGCTCCAAGGCGGGATTCAGGATTGCCGGGTTCACCTTCTGTCCCTTCGAGTACCGTGCCGCCTCCGGCAGACTTACGCTGCTCGCTCACGTCGAGCTGGCCGTAAGCTACCGCGAAAACGCGCCGGCCGCGCCGGTGCTGACTCTGAGCCAGCGCGCGCAGGTCCAGCGCGGAGTCGAAGCGATTGTGGTGAACCCCAAAGATGCCGGCGTGATGGCGCCGCACATCGCCGCGAAGCTCGGCAATGAGATCGACGTCGTCATCGTGACTTCAAGTGCGATGGAATCCACGTTCCAGACGCTGCGTTCGTACTATATGCGCAAGGGTTTCTTCACGGTTATCATGCCGACCGAGTCGATTTACGCACAGTATACCGGCCACGACAACGCCGAGAAGGTGCGCAACATGCTGAAGGAGAAGTTCGCGCAGAACGGGCTCAAGTACGTGGTGCTGGGCGGTGACGTGGCAATCTGCCCGGTCCGCCATGCCTACCTCGAATACTCTCCCTACAACGTCCCGGCGGACTGGTATTTCGCCGACCTGGACGGCACGTGGGACGACGACGCCGATCATCAATACGGCGAGATGACCGGGGATGCACCGGACCTGTTCAGCGATATCATCGTGGCGCGAATCGGCGTGGACGACGCGGCCCAGTTTGCCAACTTCTTCCGCAAGGACACGGTCTACGAGCTCGCGCCGGACACTTCCTACCTGGACGATGTACTGCTGCCGTTCGAGGACCTCTGGTCGAACATCGACTACTACGGCCGGATAGTGAACAAGAACATCGCCCTGGCCTTGTCCGGCATGGCGACGTGGGAAGTCGATTCGATGCTCATGATGCCGCCGGCAACGGCCGTAGCCGGTATCAACGCCGGCCGGCACGTCTGGCATTTTGCCGGGCACGGCGCAAAGACGTCGTTCGGCTCGACCTTCTCGACCTCGAACATCAGCCAGCTTACCAATACGACCAAGCCGTTTATCGTCAACTCGATGGCCTGCGACTGCGGCAACTTCGATGAGGGTGACGGGCTGGGTGAGCTGCTGCTGACCGACGTTAACGGCGCGGTTTCGACCGCGACCAACGCCCGGTTCGGCTGGGGCGCGCCGCCGCTGATGGGCCCGAGCGAGCAGCTCTGCATGGAGTTCTACAACAACTACGTGAAGGGGTTCAGCCAGGGCGAGGCGTACAACTTGGCCAAGGACTTCTGGCGCAACGCCGCTTTCACCCAGTTCAGCTACCGCTGGTCGGTGTACGACTGGACGTTCCAGGGCGACCCGACCATGCGGATGTGGCGCTGCGTGCCGCGGGAAGTCGCGGTCGACTTCCCGGACACGATTTCGGCATCTCCCCAGACACTCACCGCCGACGTGAGCTACGTCGGGGGCGAGCAGGCGGCTGGAGCCCGTGTCGCGCTGACCCACGCCGGCGAACTCATCGCCCGGAGCGTCACCAATTCCTCCGGCGTCGCGTCGCTTGCGATTCCCGCCATCGAGGATACCTGGATGCTCGAGCTCACAGCCATCGCGCAGGACGGCCGGTGGTTTGAGAAGACGGTGGAAGTGAGCGACGGCTCCGACAACGCGCTCGTCGTATACAGCCACAACTGGGTCGACGACGCGAACGGCCGCCTCGACCCGGGCGAGGAATCGGACGTCTATCTCGTAGTCGAGAACCGCGGCAACGCCGCGGCCACGGGGGTGTTCGGGACGCTATACTCCGACTCGCCGTACCTGACCGTGGTGAATGACACGTCATCCTATGGTGACATCGCGGTCGGGGATACGGCAAGGGGGAACGCCTACCGCGTCAGGGTCGGTCGCGACTGCCCGCACGGGCTTCGGGCGGAGTTGCATCTCTTCGTTACCAGCAGCAAGGGTCTCTGGCGCTCGGATTTCAGCCTCGTTGTCGGTCTGGAGCACGCGCGTTCGGGCATCACCGCAGTTCACGACACCGCGGACTTCGTGATGTCGGTGACCGCGAACGGCGGCATCGGCTCGACCCGGTGGCGCGGAGAGGGCCTCGGTTTCATCTATCCGAAGGCAAGGCTCTGGTCGTCCTCGGCCCTGATGCACGGTTCGCTGATGCTCGGCACCGACACGACCTGGGTCGCGGACAACTTCTACGGCGTGCCATGGCAGGTGACCCCGCAGGACTTCGCCACGGTCGAGTCCCTGCGAATCGTCTACCCGGCTCAGCTCGGCGCCCAGGAGTACGCCTGCGAGTTCGACGACTCCCACCACCCCAGTCCCAAGGACCTACGCATCCGCCAGCGCAGCTTCGTCAGCACTGAGCTCGCGCACAAGGACTTCGTCGTCCTGGAGTACTGCGTCTTCAACGAAGGCGATTCGGCGGCGACGAACCTCTACGCGGCTGCGGTCTGTGACTTCCGGACCATGGGCTGGAACTCAAACGACGGCACCGACTATGCCGGGACCGACTCGGCCCGGGTGCTCGCCTACGTGAAGTCGGCGAGTTCGGGCGAGACCCTGGCTCTCGGGGTCAGGGCCATATACCCGCCGGTGGCTGGTGGCTGGGCCAACTGCATCAACCAGGCGACCTACATCAACGACGGCTTCACCAAGTCGGAGAAGTTCCGGTTCATGGATGGCACGCTCCGGTCGACTTTCGGTACGACACCGGCAGACTGGGAGGCGATGTCGAGCATCGGGCCGTCCACGATTGCCGCGGGCGACAGCCAGATTGTGGCGTTCGTCATCTGCGGCGGCCCGACCGTCACCCAGATGACGGCGAATTCCGACACCGCCGCCGAATGGTACTTCCCGCCGGTTGCCGTTGCGGAGCGGGCGGCACCGCTGGCCGTTAGTCGGTTCGAGCTGGTGCCGAGCGTGTCGAACGGCGTGCTTAACATCCGGTACAATCTGTCGCGGCTCGAACCGGTGACGATCACTCTCCACGACGCGAGCGGCAGGACGGTAGACGCGGTGACGGTGAGTCCGTCAACTACCAATGGCCTGTACAGATGGCGGCCGGCCGGCGTCGAGCGCGGCATCTACTTCCTCAAGGTTGGTGACCAGACACAGAAAGCGGTAATGGTCAAGTAGCAGAAGTCAGTCAGTTCAGGCGGCCACGGTTTGCCGTGGCCGCTTGCTTGGTGCGGGACATGACCCAATTCCGCTCGGGGAATTGGGATCGTGTCCCAAGCCGGCCCGAGCGCAGGCGTCCTCGTCGGAGTCGAGGAACACCGTCCGAGAGGCCACGCGGCTCACCTCGCTCGCTCGGGGTGACAGACAAGAGCTATGTCGGTTCTGGGGCTTTCCCCGCCGGTTGACAACCATCCAGAGGCTGCTATCCTCACCAGATGAAGACTGACGGACTGCCCGTCCTTGGCCGGAGTTGAGGAGACGTGACGGCCTACGTATTCGATTGGGATGAGGAGAAGGCGCAGTCGAATGCCCGAAAGCACACTGTCTCATTCGACGAAGCGTCAACCGTCTTTGGCGACCCACTGGCACTGGTGATGAACGACCCGGACCATTCACACCGGGAGGAGCGCTACCTGTTGCTCGGCACGTCAATCCGCAGGCGACTGATTGTCGTAGCGTTCGCCGAGCGGCCCCCGCTGACGCGCCTCATCTCGGCAAGGCGAGCGACCCGAACGGAAAGGAAGAGATATGAAGAAGGTTAACCATTCAAACGATTCCGGCGAGCGCGACACGATGCGACCGGAATATGACTTCTCAGGGGCGGTACGCGGCAGAACCGCTGCGCGTTATGCTGAAGGCACGAACGTCGTGGTGGTCGGGCGTGATGTTCTTGATGTCTTCCCGGACGGAATCGCAGTCAACGAAGCCTTGAGAGCCCTGGCGCCTGTGATTCGGCGGCGGCGCAAGATGCGAAAGAAGGCATCGCGGGTCGCGGCGCGCGATTGACACGGGGGCGGTGAGCGGCCGTCGCCGAGCAGCACTCACACCGAGTCGAGCGCGGCATCTACTTCCTCAAGGTTGGTGACCAGACTCAGAATGCGGTGATGGTTCGCTAGCAGGAACCAGTAACTCATGGCGGCCCCGGTCTCCCGGGGTCGTTTGTCTTGGCGCCCGCCGCAAACCCGGATTGGGATTGACAAAAGGCCGGGACTGTCCTACACTGATGCTAACCGATGCGAGGTGTTAAGATGGTGAAACCGCGGCTTGTCCTCTGCGCGGTGGCGGCGGCGCTGGGACTGGTGTTCGTATCCACGGGCTCACCCCAGTACCTCGAGGCCACGATCATGTTGCCCGATACCCTCGGCCCGATGAACGGGCCGTATCATCTGGCGTGGGATGAGAATCCGGCGCATCCGCGGCTGTACGTTGGCGGTGAAGCCGACAGCGGAGGTGTCATTGTCGCCGAAGCTATCACCTGCAAGCGACTCGCTCGGGTCTCAACCGGTCCGGTGGGAGCGCTCTGCTTCGTCCCGCCGCGCGGCAAGCTCTACGTCGTCAAGGCGGGCAGCGACACCGTCGTGGTGGTGGACTGCGCCACGAACCAGATCACATCGACAATCCACACTACCCGTATTGTGCCGGTCATGCAATACAACGCTCAGAACGACCACCTGTACTGCGGCGGAGGTGAGATATCCGTTGTCGACTGCGCCGCGGACACCGTGGTTCACACGATCGCGGTTGCCGCGTCATCCTTCGCCTACGATTCGACCACAGACAAGTTGTACGCTGGCAGAAATGGACCGCTCTCGGTGATAGACTGCGCTTCGGATAGTGTCGTTGCGTCTTTGCCCGAGGTCGGTTCGGCCATGGCACTCTGCCTCAATCCGACCGCCAGCAAGGTCTATGCTGCCACTACTGACACGCTGTTCGCTATTCGGGCCGATGGTGACAGCGTCGTGGCCCGGCTTCCGTTCGACAGCCTCAAGCCGCTGCTGGCTTGCGACCCTCAGCGGAACCGCATCTACTGCACGGGCTCAGATCGTGATTGGGGTATCTTGTCGAGCATAGACTGCGTCGCGGACACCGTCCTCAAGACGTGCATTACGCCATATCCATTGACTTTCCTGGCCTGCAACACCTCTCGGGACATGCTCTACGTCTTCTTGAGGACTGCCTACGACGGAGTCCTCATGTACGACGCCACGACCGGGCAGGCACTGACGGGCATCACGCTGGACGGAGTCCCACCCGGCGGCGGCTGGAGCCAGGCTCTTGACCGGCTGTATTGCCTTCCGCTAGGCGACGGAACGGGCTACAGTTGTTGTTTACTCTCGGCGGTCGATGGCACGGGCGACAGCATCGCCGGCGTCGTGCCGCTGACGGTGAAGGCGGAGAACATCGTACTGGACACCGTCCATGACCGGCTGTACTTCACGTACGGCTCTACGGCGTGCGGCTGCGTCGGGGTGGTCGATTGCGCTCGGAACGTCGTCACCTCCTATGAGTACGGAGGCGCGAGTCCGTATGCGATCTGCTACAATCCCAACAACAACAGGCTGTACTGGCGGTCGGGCGGCAGTTCCATGACGGTCTACGACTGCTCCACAAGCACCAAGGTCAAGAAGGTGAATGCGAGTGGCGACGTCCGCATGATGCGACTGCAACTTGGCTTGAACAAGCTCTACGTATTCTCCTACGATTCTCAGAGCAAACCGACCATAGACGTTTTCGAATGCGACCGCGACAGCTTGGTCAAGGTCGTTCACCTTCCTGATGATGCGTCGTACCCAAACGAAATGCTGCTAATACCCGAGGACAACA
>CAZSUX010000008.1:0-24084 GCA_964610135.1 uncultured bacterium
GGTTCGGTCGTGCGTGGCGCGTGTAGCGCGGTCGAGGCGGTGGCCGACGGCCGCAACGCGGCGATGTTCATAACCCGCCTGCCGGCCGCGGCGAGGTAGCGGCCGGGCCGCTACCTTCAGGAACCGGGTCCGAGCCCGGTCATTCGTAAGCTCAAGTCCCAGACGCGTCGTCCCATTTCTCGGTCCAGGGCGTGGGCCGCGGGTTTCTCGTCGATGGTGAGATGGAAGAAGCGTCCGCTGACCTCGGCCAGTTCCGGGGCGGCGGCAAGGTAGTAGAGCGCCTCGCCGGAGATGACCGGGTCCTTGAGCACGTGCCAGGTCACGTTGTGCAGCCACCAGCGGTACAACCACCCGTTGTTGTTGCCGATGTTGGTCCGTACGTCACCCGGGTGCATGGCGTTGATGGTGACGCCGGAGCCCTGCAGCCGGTCGGCGAACTCCCAGACAGTCAAGAGCTGTGCGATCTTGGACGCGCCATAGCCCTTGAGTCCTTTGTAGCGCCGGCGTTTCCAGTCAATGTCATCGAGGTCCAGGCCGCCGAACCGGTGGCCTTCTGAGTTCACCTGGATGATACGGGCTGGCGCGCTCTGCCGCAGCCGTTCCATCAGCAGGTAGGTCAGCAGGAACGGGCCGAGATGGTTCACACAGAGGACCAGCTCGAAGCCGGCGCGGGTGAGAATGCGGGAGGTGGAATGGAGCCCGACCGAGTTGATGAGCACATCGATGTGCGGGTAGTCTCGCAGCAGGACTTCGGCCGCCTGGCGGATGTCATCGAGGTTGCTGAAATCGGCGATGACGACGTCAACCGGAACGCCGTGCTGGTCCGCGATTTCCCGCCGGACGCCCTCCGCCTTCCCGGCGTTGCGGCAGACCATGACGATGTGTGCGCCGCCGCGGGCGAGGCGCTTCACCGCGGACAGCCCGACCCCAGAGGTCGAGCCGGAGATAACACAGACTTTGCCTGTCATAGGGGCCTCGGTCGTCTTCTGAGCCGCCCGCCGATTCACGAGGAACATCAGCTCGTCCGGCATCCGGCGTTTGCCCACCGCGAGACTCCTCAGCCGAAGAACCGGCGCATGAAACTGCGATACGGCTTCTTGAAGAAAGGGACGCCGTTGAAGATGTCACCCCAGAGGTCGTAGTAGTCGCGCTGCTCGATGATTCGGCCGTCCTCGTGCAGGGTAAGCCGGGTGCTTCCGTAGATCGGGGTGCTGGGCGTCTTCCTGAAGACCATCGTCATCTTCCAGTCCATGAAGATGACGTTGGATTCCTGCACCACTGAGCGGATGTCCATCTGCAGCTTCTCACAGCGTTTGGTCAGGCGTTGGCACATCGCCAGGAACTCATCAAGTCCCTCGATGCGCTGGATGGAATCCTGAAAGACGACTTGCGGATGGTAGTAGGGAAAGATGTGCGACCAGTCCGGCTTGCCGTCAGCGTTGTAGGTCTTGGACCAGAGCTCGCGGACGGAGGCGGCGTCCAGCTTCCTGAGCTGGGCGGGGTCGGATGCTGCTGGTTCCATATCTTTTCTCCGTGGCGGGTCTGAGCCGCGCCGTTGCAGATTCAGAGACTAGCGTCAACCTCCGTGCAAGGCAAGGACAGCGCCGGTCTTCTCGGCCCGGTTGGGCTTTGACCAGGCAGCCTGGTTGGGTATCATGAGCAGATGCGGCGTGACGGCGACGCGATGAAAGAGGAACCATCCGTGACCTTCGTCACACTGCTTCTGTCGGCCGAATCCGAGCAGCCGGTCAGCCGGGCAATAGCGAGCCTGCGCGAGTTCGGCGGGGCGCTGGCGCCGAGCCCGGTGCTGGTGTTCGTGCCTGCCTCGCTGTCCGGTTCCGGAATCGGACGATTGGAGGGAGTGGAGGCGGTAGCGCTGGAGATGGAATCGGAACTCGCTCGCTACCCGTTCGGGGCCAAGGTCGCAGCCTGCGCGCAGGCCGAGGTGCGGGTGCCGGGCGCTACGCAGTCACTGGTCTGGCTGGGGCCGGGTTGCCTGGTTTTCCGACCACCGGAGCTGTTCGTGCCCGGTCCCGACTGCGACGCGGCGTTCCGACCGGTCCACATCGCCAACGTCGGCTCGCCTCGTTCCGGGCCCATGAGCGACTATTGGGCATCCGTGTATGCCACCGTCGGAACTCAGGACGGCGACGGGTCAGTGGAGTCCCTGCTCGATGGACAGCGGCTGCGGCCCTACTACAATACCCACTGCTTCTCCATCAACCCTGAACTTGGATTGATGAAGGCGTGGCAGGACTCGTTCCGCTCTCTGGTCGCGGATAGGAACTTTCAGTCCGGACCCTGTCGCGACGACCTTCACCGCATCTTCCTGCACCAGGCAGTACTGAGCGCGCTGGTCACCAAGTCGATAGCGCCGGGACGGGTGCGCATCCTTCCGCCCGACTACAGCTATCCACTCCACTTCCACGACAAGCTGGCCAGCACCCAACGTGTGCGGTCGATGAACGACATCACCGTGGCCGCCTACGAAGAGGACTCGGACCTTGCCATAGTGCCTGCCGACGAACCACTCAAGTCGTGGTTGGAGCGGTACGGTCCGGGACCCGCCTGAGGAAAAAGCACCGACTACCGGTCCGGATTCGCCCGGCGTCAGGCAGAGGTGCGCCGCCGGCCCTTGCTCTCCCGGTAGTACAACATCCACGTGATCAAACAGTCGCAGCAGGTCTGCTGATCTTCGCGGGCTGCCTCCGGGCAGTCCGTTGATTGCACAGCCAAGCTGGACTGCGGCTGCTCTCCTGCCGATGTGCTCAAGAGACGAATGCGTCCTTGTCTTGCTTGCGGTTTCCGGCCGGCGCGGCTACAATTGCGCTGTGAGCACGAAACCGCGGCCGGCGCCGAAACATATCTTCTGCGTCGAGGGCAACTGGAACCCGAGCCTGGACCAGCAGGCGACCATCCGCCCCGTGCTCGAGCTTCTCGAAGCAAACGCCGGGGTGAAATACATCTACCGCGACTGCTCGACCCGGGCCGAGCTTGACTTCCTGCTCGATAAGTGGCGACAGAAAGGTTACGGTGATTATGGGATACTGTACCTCGCGTTCCATGGCGAGCCCGGCCGCATCATCATCGACAACCGGAACTCGGTGACGCTCGACGAGCTGGCCGAGAAGATGCCGTGCCGCACCAGCCGGCGTCTCATCTATTTCGGGGCCTGCTCGGTGATGCGGGTGGACAAGCGGGTCATCCGGCGGTTCATCCGCTCGGCCGGGGTCCGGGCGGCATGCGGGTACACGACCGACGTGGACTGGATACCGGCGACCGCGCTCGACCTCATCGCGATGAACGAACTGCAGCGGTTCTCCTTCACACGGCCCGGGCTTCAGGCGGCGGAAAAGAGCATCCGGGAGAACACCCGCCGTCTCGCCGGCCGCCTCGGGTTCCGGATGGTGCTGGGCTAGCGCATATACCCGGGGATTGAGCAGTGGCGGCTTCGGCCGCCTCTCACGTTTTGGGGCCGAGCATCCGGCTTGACCCGGCCGTAGCAGCTTCTATGATTCCTGCGATGACCGACTTCGACCAGTACACTCGCAAACCGCCAGTAGTACGACATGAGTAGTGGGAAGCCGGGAGCGAGAAGGGCCGTGCTTGCGATCATCTTGACTGGGCTCTGGGTGTGTCTCGTCGGGTTCGTGCGGAACCTGTTCACGGGCGTAGGGCCGTGGGTCGGGGTCCTCGTTCCAAGAATGGGGCTCGTCTTTCCCGGCAAGCCCATTAGCGGCGTGGTTTGGTCATTGCTGGTGGCCGGCGTGACCTATGCTGTTTCGAGGCGGTTCACCCTGTGGCAAACTGCAGTCATCATCTGGACGAGCTATGTGTTGATGATGATAGTCTTCTGGAACCTCGTCGTCCCGCCGGTGAAATGTCTGCTCGTTGCCGTGCCCTTGACTTTCGTGGAAGCCCTCGGCGCGGCCTTCATTTGCCGCAAACTTGCTCGGCACGAAAACAGCCGGCTGGCAGAGGAGTGTGCCAAACTCGACCGGACTTCTGAACAGAAGATGGCCGATGAAGATCCGCCTGGAGACCTCTGACAGCTGGCCGGCCCTATCCAGGATTCAGATGGGGCGGCGTGAGCCGCCCCTCAAGTCGTCATAGCGGCCGAGTGGCGTCAGGCGCCCGGCGTGCGGGTCTGGAGCTCTATCTCCGGATACCCCTGCGCAGGGTCATCGAGCAAGGGCGCCGCAAGGCCGCGCAGATGGCGGTCGAAGAACGAGCGGACAAGGTCGTTCGTGACCGTGAGCGCGCGCAGCCCGTCGATTGGCCCGAGCGCCTCCGCGGGCAACCCGCTGATGCGCGCGAACAGGGGCAGGCTCACGTCCGAGAAGCTCAGGTGGCGCGTGCCCCGGACCATGGCCATGTAGCAGGTATCCTGCGCCGCCTCGAAGAAAGGCAGGTTGATGAGCTTGTTTGCGGCACCTTCATTGTCGTGGTGTACGAACATGAACGGACGTCCGAGCGGACGGTCGAGCAGGCCGCCAAGCTGGAGCCCGTCCAGGTTCACTCCGCACCGGCACCGCGAATCGACCATACAGGCCTCGCCTGCTGCAGCGCCGCCGAGCGAATGGCCGACGACCCCGATGCGGCCGAGGTCCAGCCTGCCTTTGAAGGGCCCTGCCGCGTTCATCGCCTCCAGCCGGTCGATGACGAAACCGATGTCTTCCACCCAGGTCCGCAGGCTCAGCAGCGTCTTCGGTCGGGCGGACGCGATGGCGCGGATGAGCGTGCGCAGGCGCGCCGGATCCGTGGTTTCGTTGAGTTCCCGCTGCAGGTCAGTGGCAGCCGCCCGTTCCATGCCTCGGACCCGCAGCTCTTCGTTGTCAAGGGGAAAGGTGCGGAGCGTGCCGTCGGACCGGATGAAATGGGACGTCTCGAACGCGTGCCCGACGCTCACTGCCACGTACCCGTGGCTTGCCAGCTCCTCCATCAGCACCGTGCTTGCGTCCATGCCCGCGCCGTACGCCGCAGAGTAGATGACGATTGGGAATGACGGTACTTCGCCGGTCAGGACGCCGTCGTAGTACGAGTTCGACCAGAGTCGGCCCAGGCTGTCGAAGAACGCCGGCGGCATGGGCGAACCCTTGGGCAGGCTCCGCTTGCGCTCCTCGGCTTTCTCCAGATAAGGTACCCGCTTGGTGCACGACGTCTTCAGGGCCGGGTACCAGACGCGGAACGCCACTTCCCGGAAGTCGTTGGGGTCGGGTGTGAAGGTCTCGGGCCGGGTCGAGTCCACGAAGCTGAACCGGACAGACCCGACGCCGTATTGCCCGGTCGGCCTGGGAAGAGAAGGGGCAGTCGCCGGCTTCGAGCAGGACAGCACGGCCAGCACCATGATGGCGACCGGTCCGAGGCAAGCGGCGATTGTCACTGTGGGATTTGGATGGTGTCCTGGATTCATGGCGTTTCGCTCCTTGTGGTTGAGTGGGTGCCCGGACTGCATCGTAGCACTATAGGACACATCGACGGCGTTTCAAGCGAATCGGACCACTTGTCCACCTGGGCCGAAGGTGAAGGGCCGAGCCAGTGCCTCGCTACCGTCTGCGCCCGCGCACGAGGCGGCGGATGAGTCCGAGCAGGATGTTGTATCCCGGAACCTGTTGCTTGTACCGGCGGTAGTCGTCACCGAACTTCTCGATGTTGGCATCGTCCTCGCCGATGAGTCCCAGGCCGTAGATGACCGAGCCGACAGCCCCGAGCAGGAAGAAGACCCAGTGCTGGCCGATGAGCGCCAGGCCGAATGCCAACAAGAAGAAGGACAGGTACTGCGGATGGCGCACAACCGAGTAGATACCCGTGGTCACGAGCACGGTTGTGTGGACGTAGCTCTTCCCCTTGGTGACGCCGGCCTTGCGGCGGAAGTAGAATATCGGCAGCCAGGCGAGCACACAGCCGGCCGCCCAGATTGCGAATCCGAGATATCTCAGGAGAGGTACATAGTTCCGGCCGATGAAGAACAGGAGGACGAACTGGGCGACCAGCATGGCCCCGCCGACGGTGGACAAGACCATTCCTTGCCGGTGCAGTTTCTTCTGGCGAACGGTCTGGCCCTCGTTGCTGGTTCCGTTGTTCATCATTGCCACATGATAGTCGCGGGTCGCTCGGTTTCAAGCGCCGAGACCGGCCCCGCTCCTGTCTGTGAGAAGCACAACATCCTTGTGCTGAAGTAGACAGACGCTTCCGACACAACGAGGGGCGGTGCAAGCCGCCCCTCGTCCTTGCGTAGACAGGTTAGCGGATTACCAGTACGCGGCGCAGGCTGCCGGGTTGATTCCGGATCAGGTAGACACCGGTCGCAAGCCGGCCCGTCCTGACCCGGCGGCCGGTGACGTCGAAGACCGCCGCGGAACGTCGTTCGCTGTCATCAAGCGGCAGCTCGTGGGTGATGCTCGGCCGTCCCGGACTGCGGAGCGGTGCGTGGAACTCCTCGGCCACGCCGCCGCTGGTGTTGAGCGCGATGACGATCCAGTCAGAATTCGGCGGGTCGCCGGTCGTACCGCAGGCGTACAGGTGCCCGTCGGGGCCGAAGACGATTGAGCCGAGGTTGTCCCTCACCGTGTCCGGCCCGGCGTACAGGTACTTCCAGCGCAACGCACCGGCACTCGTCAGGCTCACTACCGCTGCGTCGGTGTACGTCGTTTCGGTCCCGGCCAGCATACCGCAGGCGTAGATGTTGCCGGCATCGTCGGCGGCCATTTCGCCGGCGATGTTGAACGCCGCCGCGTGGCCGCCGGTGTCGGCGTAGACCCAGCGGAACTGCCCGGTGCCAGTCAAGGAGATCACGATGAACGCCGTTCCGCCGCTGTCGGAAAGCACGCCGAGCCCGGACACGTAGACGTTGCCGTCCGGCCCGTACAGAATTGCCTGCGCCTGGTCCATCTGCCCGCCATAGTCGTAGTAGTAGGTCCAGTTGTCGGCGACCGAGTCGGTATTGACGCTGACGACGGCGATGTCGGCGCCGGTCGCCACGTTGTTCACGTGGCCGGCCGCATAGACGCGGCCGTTCGACCCGACGGTCACCGCGACGGCCGTATCGTAGCTCGACCGGTCGAGGCGGTACTCCCAATCGGTGGTGCCGCTGTCGCTCACCTTGGCAACGATGAAGTCCCGGGTCGTGTCGGTACTGCACACGTACCCGGCCGGGTAGAGACTGCCGCTGCTGTCCAGCGCGATCGCCGTTGCCTCGCCCGGGTACAGCGGGTGATTCCACAGCCAGCGCTCGCTGCCGGACGGCGAGAGGCTTGCCACCGTGAAGTGGCCGTAGTCCGCGGTGGTTCCGCCGGCGTAGGCGTTGCCGTCGTGGTCGCACACGACCGCGCGGGCGATACCGATGCCGGAGTCGGCGATGCGGTAGTCCCAGCGTTTCGTTCCCGAATCGGACAGGCCGAGCACCGCGAAGTCGTTGGCGGTCACCAGGTCGAAGTTGGTGCCGGCGACTACGATGTTGCGGTCGCGGGTGACCGCGAGGTCATACGCCTGGCCGAGGCGGGAGCCCGGCCCGGTGAAGCGATAGAGCCAGCGCTGGCTGCCGTTGTTGGTCAGGGCGGCCGTGGTCATCTCGAAGGTCAGCGGGATGGCGTTGGCCTGGCCGTCGCCGCAGACGTACACGCCCGAATCCGGACCGCACCGGACCCGCCACGCCTGGTCCCACACCGCCGCCGGGCCGTCATAGGTCCAGGTCCAGCGCGGGGACTGCGCGAGTGCGAATTGAGAAGCGAGGACGGCGAAGGTGAGAAGCAACACGGACACCCGCCTTCCGCTGCCGGCCTGGGACCTCGGTGCCTGCACTACGTCGTTCGTCATCTATCTGTTACCTCCTGTGCCTCGGATTGCATTTCGCACATCAGTCATCTGCGCGGCCGTTCTTACCCGCACGCTAACATCTACTCCCGTTTCGCCCGCGTGTCAAGCGGTGGCGGAGTCCGGCCGGGCGCCGGACCGCGCGGCCGCGGCGCCAACCGCCCCTTGGCATCATGTGTCCGTTCTCCCCAGAACCGACATTGGAGCCACGAAGGCACGAAAGACACGAAACTGGTGGGTGCAGAAGGACAATGCTCCGTTTCCTCCGGGTTGGCCTCGGCGGCCCCTGTCGGACAGTGCGTGTTTTCGTGGCCTTGTACATCGGAATCGAGGGTTCTCCTTCAGCTTGACAGCCGTTCCGTACGGACTACAATCCCTTGAAGAGAGAGGAGCTAACCATGACAGAGAAGAAACGTCTGACCACGAGTTTCGGAAAGCCGGTCGGGGACGACCAGAACAGCCTGACGGTCGGCAGCCCCGGCTATACCCTGATGTCCGATGTCCACCTGGCCGAGAAACTGGCCCACTTCAACCGCGAGCGGATACCGGAACGGGTCGTCCACGCCAAGGGCGCGGGCGCCCACGGCTACTTCGAGGTCACCCATGACGTGACCAAGTACACCTGTGCCAAGTTTCTGTCCAAGTTCGGGATGAAGACCGACGTGTTCGCGCGGTTCTCGACCGTGGGCGGAGAGAAGGGCTCGGCCGACGCGGAGCGCGACCCGCGCGGGTTCGCGGTGAAGTTCTACACCGAGGAAGGCAACTACGACATGACCGGCAACAACACGCCGGTCTTCTTCATCCGCGACCCCATCAAGTTCCCGGACTTCATCCACACCCAGAAGCGCAACCCGGCGACCAACGCCAAGGACCCGGACATGTTCTGGGACTTCCTGTCGCTGACGCCCGAGTCAATCCATCAGGTGACGATTCTCTTCTCGGACCGGGGTACGCCGAAGACCTTCCGGCACATGAACGGCTACTCGGGCCACGCGTTCAAGTGGTACACCGAGAAGGGCGACTACTGGTGGGTGAAGCTGCACTTCAAGACCGAGCAGGGCGCGCACAACCTCACCCGCGATGAGGCGCAGGCGATGATTGCGGCTGACCGGGACCACGCCACCCGTGACCTGTTCGATTCCATTAAGAAGGGCGAGTTCCCCGCCTGGACCGTGCAGATTCAGGTGATGCCGCCGAAGGACGCCGCGGCCTACCGGTTCGACCCGTTCGACGTGACCAAGGTGCTGCCGCACGGCGACTACCCGCTCATCCCGGTCGGACGGATGGTGCTGAACCGGAACCCGGAGAACTACTTCGCCGAGGTCGAGCAGTCGGCGTTCTCCCCGGGCAACCTCGTGCCCGGCTTCGCGCTCGCGCCCGACAAGATGCTCCAGGCCCGCTCGGTCTTCTACCACGACGCCCACCTGCACCGGCTCGGCCCGAACTACGACCTGCTGCCGATCAACGCGCCGAAGGCGGCCAGGGCCAACTACCAGCGCGACGGCACGATGCGCACCGACGGAAACGGCGGCCCGGGCCCGAACTACTGGCCGAACAGCTTCGGTGGACCGGCGCCTGACCCGAAAGCCGGTGAGCCTGACTTCGAGTTCTCAGGAACGGTGGGTCGCAAGCCATACCCGAAGACCGAGGACGACTTCGTCCAGCCCGGCAACCTCTACCGCAAAGTGATGGATGACACCGCCCGCGAGCACCTGGTCGGCAACATCGTCGCCCACTTGGGCGGGGCGCAGAAGCGCATCCAGCTACGCCAGACGGCCCTGTTCTTCAAGGCGAACAAAGAGTACGGCACCCGCGTCGCCGGCGGGCTGAAGCTCGACGCGAAGGAAGTTGAACGGCTGGCCGGTATGAGCCAGGACGAGCGGGTCGCCGCCACGCTCTAGAGGTTGCGAGCAGCACAGCGTCCTCGTGCTGAAGTAGACAGACGCTTCCGACACAACGAGGGGCGGCGCAAGCCGTCCCTCTCTTGTTGATGCCGTCCGCCGCGCGGGCGGATGCCGCTATCTTGCCTTGACGACTTGCTGTCGCGTGCCGTCCGCAGCTTGGACGAAGTAGACGCCGGGCGGTGTCGGAGTGCAGGCTTGGTCGAGGCCGTTCCAAGCAACGCTGGATGCACCACGCGACGCGCCCAATGCACGGACTCGACGGCCGGTCGCGTCGAAGACGTGGAGAGAAAAGTGGTCCAGTGATCCAGTGGTCCCGTGGCCCAGTTTGATGAGGACGGAGCCGCGGAACGGGTTGGGGGAGATGGAAAGCCGCGGCCGCCCGAGCAGCGTCGGTGCTTCGGCAACCCCGGCGGCCGGTGACCGGTAGCGTTCGAGCGGGTAGCCGGGGGTCAGGTCTTTGTCCGCGAGCCCGGGGTAGTCGGGCGCGTAGCGGGTGACGCGGAAGGTTGCGTTCTGCTTGCCCATCATGCCGCCGGGAACCGTGTCGCCCTGAAACAGGCGAATCGAGTCGGTCACCGGGTTGCGGTAGCGCCAGACGACCTGCGAGTCATGCGTGACCTCAAAGAAGAATCCGCTGTTGCCCTCGCAGATGATGGTGTTGCCGTTTGGCAGCCGGTGCGCACCCGAGATAGTGGCCGAATACAAGCTGGTCGGCGGCGTGGCCGCGTATATCCAGCATTGCGTGGCCGGGCCGAACGGAGTGCCCGGCGCGGGCCGGGCATAGTTGCCGGCGCTGTCGCACGCCGGGATGAACTCGTCAACCGTCGAGTATCGGCTGCCGGGCCGCGCCCCGCCGTTGTTGAACACCATCATATGGCCGGCACCGGGCAGGCCCGGCTCAATCCAGCGGGCGTCGTGCTCGGCGTAGAGCTTCCGGTCCACAGTTCCGCCGGCGCGGTACGCCTGAGGGTTGCCCCAGCGGTACAGCAGGTCCCCGCCCATGCCGTACCGGCCGCCCGAGTGTCCCCGCGCTTCCTCGGTCGTGGTCGAATGGTCGATGACCCATACTTCGCTGAATTGGTTCGCGCTGGTGATGATCTGGTCGAACTGCGGGTTGTAGTCGATCGCATTGGTGTGAATCCAGTCGGCCGCGATGTTGCCGGTAGTCGTGTAGTTCAGGTCGACCAGCTCCGGATGATCGGCTACGACGCCGTAGTTCGTCTTGGTCGAGTCGTAGTCCTGTACGAGGTGGTCCCAGACGTGCCACTCCCAGACGATGCTGTCGGTGGCCGTATCGACCTCGACGATATGGTCGGGCCAGAGCTTGTTGGCGGTGAGCTTGGCCGGATTCCGTCCGGCCGCGAGCGCCTCGGCCCGGGTCTTCAGCTCCCAGGCGACCAGCAGCACGTTGCCGTTGGGCAGCGGCTCGATGTCGTGGTGTTGGCAGTGGACGGTATTCGAGTATTCCCAGGCCCAGGTCAGGTTGCCGTCCCAGTCAAATCGCTCGACCCTGCCGCCGTTTCCGCCACCCGTGAAGTCCGGGTTGCCGACACACCCGGCGTGCAGCAGGCTGCCATCCTCGAGCAGGTAGTTCGTATGGGCGGGCAGATAGCTGCTGCGCCACGAATGGACGTAGCAGCCCTTGTTGTCAATCAGGTAGGCGGTGCGGGCCCGCTCGGATTCGCACAGCGTGTACCCGACAAACGCATTCGTGTCGTTCTGCAGCAGGCCGATGGTCGTGGACTCGGCCGAGAGTTCGACCACGAAGCTACGGACTGCCGTGTCCGTCTCACTCAAGTCGTTCCACGTCGAGATACGGCCGCTTGGAGACTCGCCGAAGTTGAGCACGTTCGCGCCACCCTGGTTGTCCGGCTCGCCCGGAGACCAGCTGACGTAGCCGAACGGCACGCCGCCAGCCCATTCCCAGCCGCTGTCCGGCTCGGGCGAGCCGAGCCGCTGCCTGCCGCCGAGCCAAGGCCCGGCCCAGCTCAGATCCGGCCGCTGAAACCAGTAGGCGCTTGAGTCAACCAGCCCGAAAACGAAGTCGTTCTCGGCCTGCGACGTGAGCGTGGCCAGGTACCCGCCCGGCCGCTGGGCCGAGTCTGAAGCCGCGCTCCAGTTGATGCCGGCCGGAGCCGCGACCGCGTTGTAGTAGTGAATCGAGCCGTCCGGGTGGACCCACGGCTCAGGCTGAGCGACGGCGAAAGACACGATTGCTGCGAACAAGGACACAATGATTCTCATCTTAGACCTCCTCTTGGTACATCGGCAGTCCGGGTGAAGCGTTGGAACGCCGCCGCGCGACTGCCGATCATGCATTGTGGTCCATTATACCAAATCTGGAGGCGACGTGAAGCCCGTGCCTGCGAGAAGCGCAACATTCTCGTGCTGAAACAGCCACAACGCCGCCACATCACGAGGGGCGGCTTGGTCGCCTCTGCAGAACTTGACAGCGACCGTCAGTTTGGTGAACATTACGCACAACGGGGGATCATAGGGAAGGAAACTCCTCCGTAGGTCCGTTCATCCGGTTCGCCCGAGGGGGAGGGCCGGACGCAGCTCGCGAAGGGAGGCACGATGAGTTGCCGGATGCCCGCAAGGGGCATCCTTGCCAAACCAGTGGCGCGCCTGAAACCCGCGGTCGGAGAGATTCTCCGTCAGGCGCCGCCCAAACCGCGGGGGCTACACGAGCGCCCGAGTTGTTCCGAATACCAGACCCGCAATACAAGTAGGCTCCGCAACCGGCAGCAGGTGATGGACCTGTGCTGGTTTCATTCTGTTAGCGCCAAAGGACAAAGGAATCAAGGGATCGAGGGATCGAGTGTCCGGAAGGTCGTTGTGACAAGATAGGAGGAAGAAATGGAACGCTACAAGCTTTCAGCAATGCTTGCAGTCCTGCTGGCACTCGCGGCGCCGGCGATGGCCGACTGGGAGCCGGCCGAGCGGCTGACCGAGGACGAGGCCCATTCGCGGCTTGCCTACAACAACGCCCGGGCTATCGCCGCGGCCGGGAGCCAGCTTTACGTGGTCTGGTACGACGACCGGGACGGCAACAACGAGATCTACTACAAGGTGAAGGGAACCTTGGGCTGGGGTCCGGACACGCGCCTAACTACCAATGATTCACTTTCCTTGTATCCTGCGGTTGCGACTTCGTCTGTTGGCGGAGGTTCGCACGTGCACGTGGCTTGGGAGGACTACCTCAATGGCGAGGCGGAGATTTTCTACCAGCGCTCCACGAACGGAGGAATGACCTGGACCGGGACCCGAATTACGCCGGACGATACGTTTGCGTCCCAGTACCCGTCGATTGCGGCTTCGAGCCTAGACGTACACGTGGTGTGGGAGGACGGGCGCGACGGTGAGCCCGAGGTGCATTACGCGCGTTCGACCGACGGCGGGCTGAACTGGTCCGCCACGCGCCTCACCGGGGACGACACGTGCGTGTCGGAGCGTCCATCGGTCGCGGTATCGGGCGACTGCGTCCACGTAGCCTGGTGCGACACCCGGGGCGGCGACTGGGACCGCGACTACGACATCTACTACAAGCGTTCGACGAACCGCGGCATCACGTGGGGCGCGGACGTGCGGCTGGAGGGCGCTTCGCGCGAGTCGTGGCTTACCTCAATAGCCTGCAGCGATTCGCAGGTGCATATCGTCTGGCGTGAACGTGATCGGGGCGGATTTGACCATATTACATACTACAGGCGCTCGCTGGACAACGGCGTCACCTGGGAATTGCGGACCCGGCTGACCGATGACGAGACCACGTCGTTCCCGTCGGTAGCGGCCTCGGGACCGCACGTCCACGTGGTCTGGCAAGTACAAGCTGGCTGGCACCAAATTTCCTATCGGCGGTCGACAGACTCCGGTGTCACCTGGGAGTACAAGCAGCAACTCACGAACTCCTCGCTGGGGGCGCACAATCCATCGGTGGCGGTTTCCGATTCGATGGTTCACGTAGTCTGGACCGATGAACGCGACGGCAACCCCGAAATCTACTACATGCGCAACACGACCGGCAACGCGGTCGGGCAGGAGGTTGGCGCCCGGGCTTTCCACCGGGGGGCGGCGACGATCGCGCGGGGGGTGCTGGAGCTGCAAGTAGGCAGTAGACAGCAGACAGAATGCCGGGCGGACTTACTGGACATCAGCGGCCGGAAGGTGATGGACCTGAAGCCCGGAGCGAACGACGTGCGGCATCTGAGTCCGGGTGTCTACTTCCTGCTGCGGCCGTCAGTGGATGGCCGGCAACCAGCAGCTGCCCGCAAGATCATCGTCCAGCAGTAGGCGGGGCCAGCAGTAAACGGGCGGTGGCTGATGCCACCGCCCGTGTCGTCGGTAGTGCTGCTAGCGTGCGAACGTGAGGCGAGTGGTTTCGGTCTCTCCGTCGATGTCGATGACTGCGAAGTGTACGCCTGAGCTGCGCGCCTTCACCTCGAACAGCTGTTCCCCTGCGGCGAAAGCACGTGTCTCACGGCTCACCAGCCGGCCGGCAGCATCGTAGACCCTGAGTGAGACCGGACCGCGTCTCGGGTTCTGGAATCTGAGTTCGACCTTGTCGCTCCCGATGCCGGCTGCAAGCCCGAACTTGGGGTAGAGCGACATCACGTCCTCGACACCGGTCCAGTCGCTGCGGTTGAACCATATCGAATAGGCGTCCGGTGACTGGTACCACTTGATGTACGCGCAGCCGTACGTGCCCGGGTTGACGAACATCACCTGCGGGTTCGCAACGTGCGGCTCGTAGTCGCTGATGTCCGTGGGCAGGCTCCAATCTCGCGCCGTATAGTCCGTCCGGCTGAACACTAGGTCGCGGTCCACGCCGGTCGTGTACTGGCGGGCAGCGAGCTGGAAGCCGCGGTCGTACCTGGCGCTGATGTCCGGGTGCTCGCGTGCGAGAGTCGTGTCGAGCGGGACGTCGCTTGACCAGCCAGCCCCAGCGTCGTAGGTGTAGATCTGTCGCAGGTAGCGATTCGTGCCGCTGCCGTAGACATAGACGATGCAGGTTGTGTCTTTCCAGGAGCCGATGGTCGTGCTGGAGTGTGTTGGGTCGAATCCTGGGGTGAAGTAGGAATTGTGCCAGATTGTGTCAAGGCGCGTGAACCCGACGTTGCTCGTGGAGTCGTTGCGCTTGTATATCCATGTCAACCATACGAAAGGATTGGGGGGATTGTAGTAGTAGTTGTACGTGACCGAGAGTCCGCCGTCGCAGTAGCTGACGCCGGGGTCCGGCGTGTTGAACCAGGTGGATGCAAGGCTGTCGGTCCAGCCCCACAGGAGCTTCCGTCCCTTGGTGCACCCGGCCGCGTAGATACGCTGCGCCGGGAACTCGTCGTCGGCAGATGTCATCTCGATTTCGGTTATCGAGTCGAGTGAATCGGCTTGGAACATCGTCCGGTACAACGAGTCATTCGGGAATCTAACCTGATTGCCGCTGTCCGCGTCGAACCGCATGACCCGGCCCAGAGACTGGTTCGGGCGGCGGGTGTAGCTGACGTAGAAGTGACTGCCGTTCGACACCGCGCCGATGGAGTTGATGTACGCCTGGCTCACGTAGGAGTTGTAGGTCTCCGACCAATCTAGTCCGTTGTTGGTCGACATGTACAGGTTGACCGCTGTCCATGTGCCCGAATCCCGCGCACTGGCCAGGAACAGGTTGCCGGTCCGGTTGTTGCGGTCGAGTTCGATTTCGTAGACAGAGTCGCGGTTGCCGATGCGGACGTTGGTGCCCCAGTCGGCCTCGACGACGGTGGGTATCGGCACGCGCCACGACATCCCTATGTCGATGTCGCACGGGTCGTGGAAGTTGCCGATCTTGTGCAGCTGCTCGATAGCATCGTCGTAGTCTCCTGCGTTCCACACGTCCTCGATGGTATGAGCCTCGGCCCAAGCCTCGGACGACGCCTGCCCCAGGTCAAAGCTGATTACTGCGTTGTTCCTGTCTTCGAACGACATGCCCTCAAGCACTTCCCAGACCGGACCGGGCTCGCCCGACCGGTCGACCCATTCGTTCGGTCGCAGAACTTCACCTGAGCCGGAACCCGGCACCTGGTCGGCCGGCACGGCCTCAACCGGCATCGGTTCTGCGACGGCTGCTGCCGCGAGCAGTACTGCCAGGACACAGACATGTCTCATCGCCGCCTCCTTGGGTTGTTGCTGTCTGGTTCGGTTCATAGCTGATGTTGCTCTAGTGACAATTGCCACCGCACCATAGTAGCACAACTTTGCAGCCTGTAAAGAGGCCGGACTTCGATGATGCATCAGCCGGCAGGCTCCGCACCGTCTGCCCTGCCGCCGGCTGTCACCAGGGTCGCGGTGACGAGGTAGGTGAAGAGCTAACAGGTAGCAGTTAGTGGATGGCAGTCAGTCAGGGGCGGCTTTCGGGCCGCCTCTGCTCGCTCGGACCGGCGGGAACTGACCTTGGCGCGGATGAGACAGATCTGCGGGATGGCGCACTGGAGCCGGACGATTCAGAAGTCAGGATGCAGATACCGGGATTCAGGACTCCGCGATTCCCAACTGCGCGTGTCACGTGGCCTATCACAGCGCACCCGGACTTGTCGTGGTGAGTCGCGGCGCGGGGTTTGTATACGTATACGTCTACAAGCCGCCGAGCCGGTTTCCGGGGCTATCTGCTTGTGGCTTGGGGCGTTAGGCCTTGGTCGGCCAACTCGACTCCCCCGCCCGGGGGACTACCCACCGAAGTGTCTGCGAAGTTGTCTGGACCGTCGTCTAGTACTTCGTCGGGAAGGCAATTCCGTACATCGTCTACAGGGCCATCTCGGACGTCACCGCCCGGGGTCCTTCGTCCGTGGTCCAGCAGGGCGTCCGGTCAGGAGTGAGGCGGATTGCGGCCGGGGTCATGGGCCGAGTCGCGCGGTGCGCTACTCCGTTCATCACCCGACAAGCAATGGAAACCGTAGTTCCTCAGGTCATCCGTCACACTACGAGCCCCGTTGTCCCTCACATCATGAGCAGAGGACCGAGAGATGGCCGCAACGGCCCCTGTCGGGCAGTGCGAGGGATCGAGTGGCGGACGGCGGTGTCAGCGCGAGTGAAATCTGTGCAATCTGCGTCATCTGCGGATAGTCCTGCTCCGCAACTAGTGCCTTGGAGTCTTGGCGGCCAAGTGCCCGGTCCCTGCCTTCTTCGACTGACTTGACTTGCGGGGCGTCACGCCGATGCTTTGGACATGGCGAGAGCGATGATTGCCTACTGCGGCATCAATTGCGCGAAGTGCCCGGCGTATTCGTTCCCACGACTGGGCGAGAAGCTGCACCTGAAGGGGTTCTTCCAGTCTATCCTGAAGAGCCGGATGAAGCCGAAGCCCGAAGGCTACGTCATTTGCGACGGATGCACGACGATCGATGCGCGGTGCGTGGAGCACTGTCTGACCTGCCCGGTGCGGTGCTGCGCCATGGAGTCGGGCGTCGCCCACTGCGCCCATTGCGATAAGTTCCCCTGCGAGCGGCTGCAGGGCATCTGGAAGGTGACCGTGTTCAAGGACGCGCAGCCGCGCCTTGAGAAGCTGCACGCCTGGCGCGCGGCCCGGCACGGCTGACGCGTCCCCGGCAACGACTCGCCGGCCAGCCGAGTATCCCCCCGCTTCTCCCGCGGCGTCTTGACAAGCAGCCGTCAGTGATGATAATCAGGAAGGTAAGAACCAGATGATGACAATGACGCAAGCGGACAGAACCGGGAGCGCGCAATCGTGACCATCCCCGCAGTCGGCCAGGATATGCAGTTTCTTGGCTTGACGGCGAGCCCATGGATAGTCGCCCCGGTCCTGTTCCTGGTCTGGACCGTCGTTGTCCTGCTGCTCTGGCGAATCATGCGCCGGTTGCTGCGGATTCGGGCCGAGAAGTCCGGCAGTGGTACGCTGGCAGCCGTGGTTCAGACAGTCAGCATCCCGCTGACGATAGTGACTCTCGTGGTCGGCCTCTGGGGCTTGGAGAGCCTGCTGCCCCTGCCCGGACAGGTCGACCAAGCGGTGTCGATTGCCGCCAAGGTACTGGTTCTCCTCGCCGTCCTGGTTTTCCTCGACCGGTTCGTCTACCGGTTGCTGGTCTTTTTCAAAGGACGTTTCACCTATATCGACATCACCCGCGGCATCGTGCGCGGCATGCTCCGGCTGCTGATTCTCGTTGTCGGCCTGCTCCTGCTGCTCCAGGCGCTGCACATTTCCATCACGCCGATCGTGGCGTCGCTCGGCATCGGCTCGCTGGCCGTGGCGCTGGCGTTGCAGGGCCCGTTGTCCAACCTGTTTGCCGGGCTGTTCGTTCTCGCCGATCGCACGGTGCGGGTCGGCGACTACGTGAAACTCGATACCGGCGAGGAGGGATGGGTTACGAACATCGGCTGGCGCCACACGCGGGTCAGGACCGTAACCAACATCGCGATTATCGTTCCCAACAGCCGGCTCAACACCAGCGTCATCCAGAATCTGAACCTGCCCCAGGAAGAGGTCGCCATCTACTTCCCGGTGGGCATAAGCTACGCCAGCGACCTGCGCCGGGTTGAGGAGGTCACGCTCGATGTCGCCCGCCGGGTCCAGCAGGAGGTGCCGGGTGCGGTCCGCGGACACGAGCCGTTCGTCCGCTACCACACCTTCGACAGTTCGAGCGTGAACTTTAACGTCGCGCTGCGCGTCACCGACTTCGGCGCTACCTACTTGGTGAAGCACGAGTTCATCAAGGCACTGCACGAACGCTACCGGCAGGAAGGCATCGTCATCCCGTTCCCGATTCGTACCCTTGACGTCCCGCCCGGCGTGGTCGCGGCGCTCGGCGCCGGGAAGAAGGACGGCAGCTAGGCAATCCCGTGCGAGCAAGAATCGGTTCGTTGTCCGCGCGTGGGAAGATGCGGGTGAAGCTCGGTCCGCCGGCGAGATGAAGGAGACTCGACGGAGAAGATGATAGGTTACTGCGGCTACAATTGCGACCTGTGCGCGGCGCGGTCCGACGACCCGGCCGTGCGGCAGAAGCTGGTTGACGGCTGGCGCAAGCTGTTCGGACATGAGGTATACACCGCCGAGAATGTCCGCTGTGACGGATGCCGAGCCGACGGCCGGCTGGCAGACAAGTCGTGCCAGGTCCGGCCCTGCGCGAAGGAGAAAGGCGTCGAGAGCTGTGGGCTGTGCGCCGACTTCCCGTGCAAGAAGGTGCGGCCGCTGATGGGAAGCAGGGAGGGAATGCTGCTCCACTGCTTCCCGCGTACCGGCGACCTGACTGAAGAGGAATACGGGCTCTGTATGCGTCAGTTCGCGGGCATGGAGAACCTGATTCGCATTATGGTCGAACACGACCGCCTGCCGGCGTGGCTGGCACCGCCGAAGACGGAGGAGTAGTGTTCGAACTGCCCGAGTGCGTGACCTTGGTCCGGCAGATGAACAAGACCCTGCGCGGCAAGGTCATGAAGCGCGGACGGCTGGGCAACTCCCCGCACAAGTTTGTGTGGTACAACAGGAAGCCGGCCGAGTTCGAGCGCCTGACTAAAGGCAAGACCCTGGGCACCGCCACAGCCAGGGGACGATGGATGCTCGTCCCGTTCGAACCGGGCTACGTGCTTGTGGTCGGTGAGTGCGGCGGACGGCTGCTCTTCCACAAACCCGGCGCCGACCTGCCGACCAGGTACCACCTGCTGCTTGATTTCGAAGACGATTCGGCCCTGTCGGTCACGACCCAGATGTGGGGCGCGATGGAGCTCTTCGAGCAGGGAAGAGAACGGGAGCGGAAGTACATCAAAGGGATGCGGCCGACGCCGGTGGACAAGGAGTTCACGTTCAGGTACTTCTCGGGCCTGGTGGACGAACTGCGGCAGGGCGAGAAGCGAAGCGTGAAAGGGCTGCTCACGCAGGAGCAGCTAGTTCCCGGCCTGGGCAACTCGGTTGCGCAGGACATCATGTTCCGGGCCCGGTTGCACCCGCGCCACCCGATTGCCGAGCTGTCTCCGGCGCAGCGGCGCGAGCTGCACGACGCCATCGTCAAGACGGTGCGCAACGTCATCGCCGGGGGCGGACGTTGCGACGAACTTGACCTCTTCGGAAAGCCGGGCGGTTACGAGCGCATCATGTCGAGCAAGACCGTGGGCAAGCCCTGTCCCGAATGCGGCAGGAAGATTGAGAAGATCGCCTATCTCGGAGGCGCATGCTACTTCTGCCCCAGGTGCCAGAAGTAGCAGGCAGCAGGCGAATGGAGAGTCACGATGATTGAGTTGGACGAGAGTCTTGTCTCCTGGGTAACTGAGCTGAGGCGTTGGTTTCACCAGCACCCGGAGCCGAGTTTCGAGGAGCGGCAGACGCAGGAGAAGGTGGCCGAGGTCCTGACGAACCTGGGCATCGAGTATCGGTACGCAGGCGGGACCGGTATCGTTGCGACCGTCTATGGCAGCCGCAAACGGCCGTGCATCGCGCTCCGGACCGATATGGACGCGCTCCGGATTCAGGAGGCGGAGACCGAGTTGAACGGCGAGTACCGGTCGCAGAACGCGGGTGTGATGCATGCCTGTGGTCACGACGGACACATGGCGATGCTGCTCGGTGCCGCGCGCTGGCTGCAGGAACACTGGGACACGCTTGCGGGCAACGTCCGGCTCATCTTCCAGCCGGCCGAGGAAGAGCTGCCGGGCGGGGCCGGCGCGATGATCGGGGACGGCTGTCTCGACGCGGTGGATGCCATCGTCGCGGCCCATATCTTCGGCAACATGCCGCTCGGTAGAATCGGGTTCAGACCCGGGCTGTTCATGGCCTCGAGCAGCACCTTCACCGTGACCATCAAGGGTAAGCCCGGGCATCACATGTGCCCGCAGGACAATGTCGACCCGATAGCGATTACCGCCCGGTTCATCAGCACCATCCAGAGCGATTTGCGGCAGCGGCTGAACCCGAACGCCCGCTACGTGCTTGGTTTCGGCGAAGTCCATTCGGGCATGCAGCACAACCAGACTCCGTCCGAAGCAAAGGTCGTCGGCACGTTCCGTACCTATGACGTACGCGACTCCGAGACAATCATGGCCACCATCAGGTCGAACCTCGACGGCCTGATGCAGACCTTCAGCCGCGAAAATGGGGAAAATGGGGACTGTACCGCAGCGAATTCTATGAGCTGCTCCGAGGGACTGTCCCCTTTTTCGCGCCCGCGTCAAGCTCCAAGCTACACCTTCGACGCCGAGCCGGCCTATCCGCCGCTGGTAAACGACCCGGCCTTCACCCGCCGGGCGACTGAAGTGCTGAGGGCGAGTTTCCCTAATGTTGACGATGATATGGAGCCGAACCTCGGGGCCGAGGACTTCGCCTGCTATCTTGAGAAGGTGCCCGGGATGTTCATGTTCCTGGGCGGCGGCAACCCGGAGCGCGGCATCACGGCGATGAACCACTCCGACCGGTTCGACATGGACGAAGCAGTACTGGCAACCGGCGTCAAGGCGCTGCTCACCCTTACCACCGACTTCCTGGGCAACCCCGAGTCCTACCTGGGCAAGTAACCGGCGAGGCGGGCAGCCCGCCTTGACAGGAAATACCGCCCTACTATCATCCGGCGGCCGCAGGTCGCGCGAGAGATGCGGCGCCGCGGCGTGTCTATTCTATTAGATGGTGAAGCCAAACGACGACCGACAACTGGTCGAGCAGGCGCAGGCCGGGGACATGTCTGCGTTTGACGAGCTGGTTCGGCGGCATCACGGCCCGGTCTACTGCTACCTGTACCGAACTTGCCGGAACGGGGCCGAGGCAGAGGAAATGACGCAGGAGTCGTTCGTGAAGGCGTGGAAAGGGCTCAAGGGGTTCCGGGGCGCGGCGAGCTTCCGTACATGGCTGTTCCGGATTGCAGCCAATCTCTGCATCAACCGGCTGTCGCGGAGGAAGCCGGTCGACCCGCTGTCCGAGGATATTCCATCCGCGCGTCGGGATGAGCCGGCGGAGGTGTTCCGGCAGCGGCAGCTCAAGGAGTGCATCGGTTCCGCGCTGGAGTCGCTCCCGGCTGACCAGCGTTCGGCCGTGGTGCTTTCCATTTACGAGGAACTGAGGTACGAGGAAATCGCCGCGGCGATGGGCCGGAGCCTGGCTTCGGTGAACTCGCTCTTGTACCGGGCGAGGATGAGCCTGCGGCAGACGCTTGCCGGCGCGAGAAGCCGGGGGCTGGTTTGATTCAAGGACATCAGCCGAGGGCAGAAGGCAGAGGCCAGAGGCTGGAAGTGAGAAGTTTCAGGGCAGGCGGCACCGAGAGATGTATGAGGATTGTGGGTCTATGAGTGTGAAGACTATGAAGTGTGATGAAGCCAAGTTGCTGCTGGTGAGCTTTGCCGACGGGGCGCTGGCCGGCGTCCGGGCCGAGGCGGTGCGGGCGCACGTGGCCGGGTGCGCGGGATGTCGCGAGGAGCTGGCGCAGCTTGCGGCCGATGCCGAGTTGCTGCGCCGGGACGAGAAGCCGGAGGTCCCGGCCTGTCTCGGCAGCCGGATCATCGCCGGAATCAGAGAAAGGCAGGCCCAGGCCAGGCCGTGGTTGGCCGCGGTGGTCCCTGTCGGACAGTGCGGGTTGAGCCGGGCCATGGCACGGGTCGCGGCCGTGGTGCTGGTCGCGGTCGGCGTATGGCTGGGGACCGCGCTCGCCCGCGGGATAGCGGGTCCGCAGCAAAGCCTGCCCGACCGGCTGGCGCAGTTCGGGGTCGAACTGCCGAATGGGGAGGATAAATGAAACAGCGGTGGCTCTATGTTCTGCTCGTACTGTCGCTCGCGGTGAACGCCGGGGCGCTCGGGTTCTACGGAGTGAAGAAGTACCGGGACTGGCGCAGCTTCCAGGGTTATCAAGGCAAGTGGTTGAAGCCCGGGACAACGTGGGGCCAGCTCCGCCGGATGTTTGCAGACTTGGTGAAGAGCCGCGCGCCGAGCTTGGATACGCTGCGCACGGCAACCCGGGAACTTGGCCGGCTGGCTCTGGAACCGAATCCTGACTCGGCGCGGGTCAACGCGGCGCTGGACGCTATCGCCCGTAGTACGCGAGAGGGGCACAGGCTTCGGCGCGAGCACATGCGGGCGTTGTTCGGGCTGTACCGTCCTGAGCAACTGGAGTTCTGGCGGGGCCGGATGAAGGCGGAGTACGACTCAATACTGGGAGCGGATTCCGGCGCGGCCGTTCAGCCAAAGGAGGGAAGATGAAACCTAAGTGGGTCCTTGTCCTGCTTGTTGTCTCGCTGGTCGGGAATGCGCTTGAACTGGGCCTTTACGCGCGGGCCAAGTGGCAACGCCAGCGGTACATGCAGAAGTCCTTCAAGTCGGTTCAATCGGGCGCGGGGCGGTGGACCCAGCGAGTGGTGGTCCCGGATTTTGAGCCGAGGATGCAGGCGCTCAAACTAAGACAGATCCGCTGGAGGTCGGAACTCCACTGGCAGGACTATCAGAATCCGCCGGACACGGCGATTGACCGTTTGGCGCTGGACAGCGTGGCGAGCATCACCCGACAGATATACAAACTGATGTACGAATCGCGCCGGGCCCTGCCCTTGGTCGAAGACCCCAAGCTGCGCGCGCGCATGGAGAGACGCTGGCGCGGGCAGATGGGCATCGAGAACTGACACCGCGGCGGCGACCAGAGGAAGCCGCATCTACCGCCCTGATGAGCGATTGCCCCAAAGGCGCGAGGCCTGGGGCAATCGCGTCTTCCGGGCTCCAGAAGGCGCCCGAATCTGCTTGACATCGAAAGACGGGTTGCTATTCTGGCCGCGGGGCACGGCGGAAGCGTACTCGCTCTAGGCTCGGTCATTTTGTAGATTGCAGCCAGACTCGCGACCTACCGTGACCCCCTTTTCCTTTACTGATGAGTCGAAGTCTGATGTCGGAAGCTGGATGTCAGAAGTCTGAGGTTCAGGATTCCGAATCCACCGCGGTGTCTTCTTCAAAACAACTTATCTGATGGTTCATAGCGTCGGCTTCGAGGTCTCGACCAAGGGCTTTGGCGACGTCATCGACATCACCGCTCAGGTCGCGGCGTGCGTTGAGGAGTCCGGAGTCAGGAACGGCATCGTCTGCATCGCGAATCCGGGTTCGACCGCCGGCATCACGACAATTGAGTTCGAGCCGGGCGCGGTCGCGGATCTGAAAGCGGCGCTGGAGAAGCTCGCACCGGAGAAGGCACGCTATCATCACAATGATACCTGGGACGACGGCAATGGTTTCGCCCATCTGCGCAGTGCCCTGGTCGGGGCGTCGCAGTCGTTCCCGGTGAGAGACGGCGCCATTGCACTCGGGACCTGGCAGCAGATCGTCTTTCTCGATTTCGACAACCGGCCACGCCGCCGGAAGCTCGTCGTCACCGTCGTCGGCGAATAGGCGGACCCGGAACCGACGTAGGAATTCACCACCAAGACACAAAGA
>CAZSUX010000009.1:0-23721 GCA_964610135.1 uncultured bacterium
CAAGATCCATGTTGCCATGACTAGGCCTCGGGAACTCCTCTGCCTTGCCATGCTCGACTCGCACGTCTCGCGTCCGCAGCTCGAGCAGCTTCGTGCTGACAAGAAATGGGATGTGAAGTCAGTGTGACGATTCATGCAACCCAGGGGAATTCGGGGGACACGACACTTAATTACATATCCATTAAGAAAGTACATGTCAAGATACTAACCGATTCCTGACGCGCGGATGCCCATTCGACACGCCCGTCCGGGAGGCCTGGAATCAGTTCGTGACCGATGACGCGATTGCGATTGTCGAGGACCGGTTAAGATGACCCTGCGCCGCCGGCCGAGGGCTTGCCGCCCGGAGGGAGAAGAAGACTCAATCCACCCTCGCCCGCGCGTTCAGGGTGCCGAGACGCAGAGCTTGACCGATAGTATTACCGGTAGTATTATAGGACATTGTCGAACCGAGAGAAGCTGATCCGGCAGCTCTTGTTGCGGCCGACCGATATGCGGTTCGACGAGGTAGTTACTGTGCTGCGATGTTACGGCTACGAGAGAAAGAAGGGTAGTGGCACCAGTCATCGTCGTTTCGTCTGTCCGGGCAAGCATCCGATAGGCTTCCCGGTTTCGGGGGGACCGTGTCAAAAGAGTGTATCTTGTTGAGATTATTAGGCTTCTTGGTCTAGAAGAGGAGGCTGTGTGAAGTCCGAGTCTAAGCGCGAACTCTCGAGGTTCCTCAAGTTGAAGTACCCGGTCGAGTTGGCAGAGCAAGAGGGCGGATGGTACTTCGCCAGAATACCAGACCTGCCCGGTTGCATGTCCGAGGGCAAGACTCCGGATGAGGCCGTGAAGAACGTAGAGGCGGCCCGGGCGCTGTGGCTGGAGGACGCTCTCGATTCCGGCGTCGAGATTCCGCTGCCTTCCGAGCAGAGGAAATACTCAGGCAAGTTCGTGGTCAGGCTGCCTGAATCACTGCACGGACGTCTTGCGCAAGGGGCCGAGCGCGAGGGCGTCAGCTTGAATCAGTTCGTCCTGGCGCTGCTGGCCGAGAACAACGCGTTGCGGGCTGTGGAAGCCAAGGTTGAGAAGGCCTGCGCGGCGGTCGAGCGCCTCGGGTCTGGAGTCACTGACATTGCGTGGCGCTATGCGAACCTGCGGATGACGGGTCCGTCTTCGAATCGGAAAGATGAAGTAATCATCGCGGCTGAGGGCTACGGCGGTTCCGACGCCGTGCTGAAGAGCTAGGAGAGTCATGGACGCAGAGCAGAAGCAACCCAAGATAAGTCCGAAGGAGTACCGCGAGTTCATCAAGGGCGTCGAACTGATGGGAATCATCGTGAAGGCGTCGCAGGCGCGGCGGCTCGCGGACATCATCGACCTCTCTCGGCGTGTCGACCTCAACACCAATGAACATGCCGAGTTCAGGATGAGAGACAGCAGCACGTGCATAGTCCAGCACCACTACGAGCTTTCGATGATCTACAACGGGGAGAAGGATAGACTGCTTGAGGTGCAGTGCACCTTCGAGCTGGGGCTTCGAGTCACGAGACCAATGACCAAGGACTACTTTGACATTTTCGCGCGAGTAAACCTCCCGGTCAACACCTGGCCCTACTTCCGTGAGTTCGTGCACAGCTCCATCAGCCGGATGGGTCTGCCGCCGGTGGTGCTTCCACTGGTGAAACGCGGGTAGCCCGCCCGCCGCTGTTTGGCTGGGGGAGTCCCGGCGACGCAATGGGCGATTCCTGAGGCATCCGCGGGCAGCGCCCGCCAATTCAAACTGCAGACTGCAGATATCAAATGTCAAAATGGCGGAGGGGACCGAGGGCCATTTCAGATTGCAGATTGACGCGGCCATAGGCCGCGAGTTGCCAGGTATCAGTTTCCGGTGACCAGTAGCTGAGAGATTCCTCCACTTCGGTCGGAATGACAGGCCCGGACTTGGCGGTTGTTTGGCTGCGAGCGGACGGTCAGCGGACGCCGGTTTGCAGGGACGGGTTGAATGACGCGCCGGCTGGCGTATAATTCTATGCTCGTCCCCTTCAGGGGAGAGCCAACAAAAGGAGAGCAACGATGTCTGCTTTGACTTCAGAGATTGAGAAGAAGGCGCGGCGGCTTCCGGCCGCGGAGCGGGAGAGACTGGCCGAACGGCTGCTGGCACCGCTGGCGAAGACGCGGCTGACCGCGGTTGAGGAAGCCTGGGTCGCGGAAGCCGAGTGCCGGTACGCGGCGTGGAAACGCGGTCAGCGCAAGGCCGTCCCGGCCGCCCGCGCGATTGCGGGCATCAGGAAAGAACTGAACCGTTGAGGGTCGTCCTCGACCCGGCCGCCGCCGCAGAGTTGCGCGAGGCGGCCGTGTTCTATGAAGAGTGCCGCGAAGGGCTGGGGCAGGAGTTTCTGGCAAGCGTCGAGGCGGCCTTCGTCGCGATTGCCCGCCGACCGAATCTCTGGCGGCGGCTGAAGGGCCGGTTTCGTCGCTGCCTTGTTCACCGATTCCCGTATGGGGTCGTGTACGCAGTCGAGGACGATGTTGTGTACGTTGCCGCAGTGATGCACCTCAAGCGCAAGCCGGGTTACTGGGAATCTCGAGACCGGTAGCGCGGCGGTTCTTGTCCACATACAGCGGCCGACAGCCCTTTCATTTTAGATTGCAGATCGGCCGCGGCTTCGCCGCGAGTTGGTCAGTCCCTGGTCCTTGGTTATCAGTCCTTCGTCCTTAGTTCATAGTCCTTGGTCCCTGCTGGCCATGTCGCCCGGTTCATTGTAGTGAACCGCGGCGGGCATGGCTTGCGGTGGGTGGCAGGCCGAGGTATGATTCCACGGATAGTACCATGAGACAGATTGTTGTTTACCCGGGTGAAGATGGCTACTGGGTTTCGGAGTGTCCGAGTCTGCCCGGCTGCATATCACAGGGCAAGACGCGGGAGGATGCGGTGGCGAACATGAAGGAGGCCATTCGTGGCTACATCGCCGCGCTCGAAGAGGACCATCTGGCCATCCCACCCGAGCGTTTCGAGGCCCTGCGCGTAGCCGTGTGAGCAAGCTGCCGCGTGTCTCCGGCCGCGAGTGCGTCCGCGTGCTCGAGAAGGCCGATTTCTTTGTCCGGCGGCAGGAAGGCAGCCACACGTCCTCCGACGAAGCGAGCCGTTCGCGCAGTTGGTCGTGCCCGACCACAATGAACTCGACCGCGGTACGTTGCGGGCAATCATCCGGCAGTCGGGCCTGACGGTCGAGTCCTTCGTTTCCCTCTTGTAAGAACCGAAGTCTGTAACCCGCCTGAGCGCGTCGGTCCTCGGGCTATCGCAGTCGAGTCCCGGTGATACAATGGGCGATTCCTGACGCGCGTCTGGGGCCGCCAAAGTCCGTCCGGTCGCGCTTCCGTCAGGATTGACAGCGCGCCGCGCGGCGTTACAATTAGCCACAGCTAATTTTGTTAGTCACTGCTAACAACGGCACGGGAGATATATGAAAGAACTAAGCCAGAGCGCGCAGGACTACCTCGAGGCCGTGTACGAAACCGGCCGCAACCGCGACGTCGTACGGGTGTCGGAGGTCGCCGAACGGTTGGGCGTGAAGATGCCGTCGGTCGTGACCGCGCTGCGGCGACTGGCCCGTCGCGGGCTGGTCCGGCACGAGCGCTACGGGCACGTCGTCCTGACCGACACGGGAGCAGCGGAAGCCAGGCGCGTGAGTGAGCGGCACCACGCGATAGTCCGTTTCCTGGTGGACCTCCTCGGGGTCGATGCCCGAACCGCCGAAATCGACGCCTGCCAGATGGAGCACGCTGTCTCGGCGCGAACGATGCGGCGGATGGTGAGATTTCTTGAGTTCGCGGCTGAAGGTCCGGACGGCGGGCACCGCTGCGCCGTCATGTTCCAGCGTTTCGTCGACAGCGGAAAGAGGTGCGACTGTGTCCGTTAGGCGACAGCTCAGCCTGGCTGACGTCGAGACCGGCGCGTCGGTGCGGATCAGCGCCATTCAGGGCGGCCGGGGGCTCGTGGGCCGGCTGGGTTCTATGGGGCTGGTGCCGGGCACCGAGGTGAAGGTCGTGGGCGGCCGCCGGGGTGGACCGGTGATTGTCGGCCTGCGCGGGTGCCGAATCGCAATCGGGTGCGGAATGGCAGGCAAGGTACTGGTTGAGCCGGCCGGCGACCCGGACCGAGCCGCACCCGAACCGGAGTAGGACAGCGGTGCCGACTGATTCCGCGCCGGCCAAGCGCAGAATCAAGGTTGCGCTGGCCGGGAACCCGAATTCCGGCAAGACCACGATATTCAACGCCCTGACCGGGTCGCACCAGCACGTCGGCAACTGGCCGGGCGTGACGGTTGAGAAGAGATCCGGCCAATCCTACTACCAGGGTCATCAAGTCGAAGTCGTCGACCTGCCCGGAACCTACAGCCTGACTTCTTACTCGCTCGACGAGAAAGTCGCCCACAACTACCTCGTTCAAGAGCGGCCCGACACCGTCGTGGCCGTCGTGGATGCCGCAAACCTCGAGCGCAACCTGTACCTTGTCGTCCAGTTGCTTGAGCTCGGGGCCAAGGTGGTCGTGGACTTGAACATGGTGGACGTGGCAAAGAGCCAGGAAGTCGTCGTCGATGCGGTTGTGCTGGAGAAAGCGCTGGGAGTGAAGGTCGTCACGACGGTTGCGAACAAGAACGAGGGATTGGACGACCTCAAGCGGCTGATTCACGACATCGGACGGGTGGAACTGGGTCCGCCGCCGCGCGTCGACTACGGCGAGGACATCGAGGCTGAGGTTGACGCCTTGACCAATGCCGTCCAGACCTGCCCGAACAACGGGCTGCCAATCCGCTGGCTGGCCCTGCGCATCCTGGAGGGTGACACCGACGAGCTGCACCATTTCGACGCGGGCCCGTGCTCGGCCGCGGTGCGGGAAACGCTCGCCGGTTCCACCGCGCGGCTCAAATCAAGGCTCGGCGAGGACATCGAGAGCCACATCGTCGGGCGACGTGCCGCTTTCGTCCGCGGCCTGGTACGCGAGTGCGTACGCCAGCCGGCCGGCTCGGTGCAAACGGCTTCCGACCGGATCGACCGGGTCATGACTAACCGATGGCTCGGCATTCCGCTGTTCCTGGTGCTAATGGGGTTGGCTTTCCTGCTTGTGTTCCGGCTGGGCGCGCCGCTTTCGGGGTTGATTGACACAGCGTTCACCCGGCTCGGAGCCGGACTGGTGGCCGGGCTTTCGGCCGTACGCGCGCCCGAGTGGGTCGGCTCCTTGCTGGCCGATGGGTTAGTCGGCGGTATTGGTTCGGTGCTGGTTTTCGTCCCCAACATCGCTTTGCTCTTTCTGGCCATCTCCATTCTTGAAGACTCCGGGTACATGGCGCGGGCCGCTTTCGTGATGGACCGACTGATGCACGCTCTGGGCCTGCACGGCAAGTCGTTCATCCCGTTGATAATGGGGTTCGGCTGCTGCGTGCCCGCGGTGCTGGCCACGCGGTCGCTGGACTCGCGCAAGGACCGGCTGCTGACTATCATGATTGCGCCGCTGATGTCGTGCTCGGCGCGGCTGCCGATATACACGCTGTTTGCCGCGGCGTTCTTCCCGCGCCGGCAGTGGCTGGTCGTCTTCTCGCTCTACCTGCTGGGTATCGTGCTGGCAATCATCGTCGCCCGGGTGCTGCGCAGCCTGCTGTTCAGAGGCGAGACCACGCCGCTTATTATGGAACTCCCGCCGTACCACGCGCCGGTGCTGAAACACCTTTTGCGCAGCACCGGCCACCGCACCTGGCTCTTCGTGCGCAAGGCGGGCACGATTATCGCGGTCGCAGTTGTCCTGCTCTGGATACTGGCCCGGCTGCCGTGGGGCGCGGACTACGCATCACAGCAGACTCTGATCGGCCGCATCGGGACTCTGCTGGCGCCGATATTCGCACCAGCCGGCTTCGGGTTCTGGCAGGCGTCGGTGTCACTCCTGGCCGGCATCGTGGCCAAGGAACTCGTCGTCGGGACCCTTGGTACGCTCGCCGGCGCGGGCAGTCAGGGCCTGGCTGCGGCGCTGCACGCTCACTTCACGCCGCTCTCGGCCTACGCCTTCATGGCCATGTCGCTCATCTACATTCCATGCATCGCGACAATCGCCGCCATCCGGCGCGAAGCAGGCTGGCGGTGGGCCGGGCTGACAACCGGGTACAGCCTCGTACTTGGCTGGGCGGTCGCAGTTGCCGTGTACCAGTTCGGCCGGCTCCTCGGTGCCTAGTGTTCTGTAGCTAGCGGTTCTTCACACGCGGCGTCGCTGGATGAGTCCGTTTCTCTGAGTCGCAAGGCGAAGGCTCTTCGCTGCGTTCAGAATGACAGAAAGCGAAGGGTCCAGAACGTCATGCCAGACCTATGCCAAACTACCCAGCCAGGTTGTCAGGGAGTTATGCTTACACCGTTCTAGTGAGCAGGCGCGACTGAGTCTGTTGCCGCGACAATCGGCCCGACCGGCCGGGCCAGGTCAGCCAGGTACGATGCCTTGAGCGCGTTGAACGCGGGCATGTTCTTTCTCGCAACCGGCTCGGCCCGCGGCGGAATCACTTTGAGCGGGTTGACCGGCTTGCCGCCCTGCCTGACTTCGAAGTGCAGGTGCGGACCGGTCGCGAGCCCGGTCATCCCGACATATCCGACGGTCTGGCCCTGCCGTACGTTCCGGCCGGATCGTATGCCGGCGCCGTAGCGCGACAGATGCCCGTAACACGAGACGAGCCCGCGCGCGTGGCGGATCTGGACGAAGTTGCCGTACCCGCCGTTCCTCCGGGCCATGGTTATTGTGCCATCGGCAATCGCGCTCACCGGTGTACCGGTCGGCGCACCATAGTCAATGCCGGTATGCTGCCGCCACGTTCGCAGGATGGGGTGGAACCTCCTGCCGAAGTAGGACGTGACCTTGGCGTACTGCAGGGGCGACCGGAGCACGGTCTTGCGCAGGGACTGCCCCTTCTCGTTGTAGAAGTCGTAGTGGCCGGAGGGGTTGCGATAGTAGAACCCGTAGTAGTTCCCGGCCTGTCCTTTGTAGTGCACCGCGTACACGCGACCGTCCTTGTAGAACGCGGAGTCAACGTAGCACTTGTCCAGCAGCATCTCGAACGAATCGCCCTCAATGACTTCGGTCAGGAAGTCTACTTCGTAGCTCAGGACTTCCGCGAAGTTCACCACCAGCGCCGGCGTTTCCCCCATATCGATCAGCGAGTTCCAGAGCGAACCCTTGATGGTTCCACGTACGACCGCGCGCACGGTGTCCACCGGCCTGGTCTCTTTGGCCGCGGTCGTACCGGCCGAGTCAAACCGGACGTTGTAGGACGTGACCGGGTCCTTCCGGTAGGTGATTCCGACGAGGTCGAGACCTTGATAGTCAAGCGCCACCACGTCTCCCGGGCGCATGTTCCTGAAGTTGAAGTCGGTCTTCGCCAGCGCCGCGTGTATGTCATTGACCTTCGTCTGGGGCAGGCACCAGCGAGCAAGCACCCCGGCCAGCACGTCGCCCTTGCACAGGCTGTCCTCGGCCACATACGTCGAATCTGCACTCGGAACCGGCGGCCCGCACACCGGGTGCTTCGCGGTCAGACGTCGGACCACGAGGACCCCAACCGCTATCACTGCCAATCCGAGTATAACCGCTGCCACCCGTCCGACCAGTCCACTTCGTTTCACCGGCCCGTCCCGCCGCTCCATCTCGGCTACCTCATTGCCTTAGTCCGACAGCGGTCGGTAGCGATCGTCTTCCGGAAACCACGACGCCTGCTACTGACATCCGTATAGGCAATGCAACACTCTGCTCCCTCCCTTCTATTTCCTCCCCTCGAGGGGGAGGGAAGGGTGAGGGTGGCGCAGGCGATCCACTACTTGCGCGAAGCTCACTAGCCTCCGGCTATCAGCACAGCCGCAGCGACCACGCTCGTCCAGAGTCCGTTCTTGTTGCCGATGGCGCTCTGGGTGACGTTGTGCGTGCGGACAATCTCTCCGGAGATGCGCCATATCTCCTTCCGCTCGTCGTAGCTGGTGTCCGCGTTGAACTGGACGCCGAGCGTGGTCGCCAGCATCTGGGCGGCCAGATCCTCGGCGTAGTCGCCCGCCCGTTCCTCGCGTTCCCCGAACGAGTGGTACTCGGACAGGTAGCCGTACCTGGTCGTGTCCTTGGGGACGGCGAGGCCGACTGACGCCGAAATCAGCCGGTGCGGCTCGCAGGTGGAGTTGTCGCTCATGACGACGAAGGTAATCTGTCCCGGCGTCAGCATCTTCAAGCCCCGGGCTCGGGGCAGAATCCGGCAGTGTGGCGGGAATATCGAGGAGACGCGTACGAGGTTGAAGGCTGCTATCCCGGCGTCGCGCAACGCGCCCTCGAAGCTCGCCAGCTTCTCGCGGTGGACGCCGACCCCCTTGGTCAGGAAGACGTTCTTCGGGAGTATCGCGGTCGTCTCGGGTCCGCATCGGTTTTCAATCATACGTCGCCATCCTCTCGCGGCTCTCCTGCAGCAGGTCTCCGGCCAGCGCCGCAATTTCGCCGTGCTTCCAGAAGGAGAGGCGTTCGTGCGCGGTGAAGTACTTGAGCGGGATCGGGTGGGTGCCGACTACCGCCTTGAGACCGTGCTTCTTCTCGATTACTTCCTTGAACGCGGCCAGGCGCGGGCAGGGCGGATAGCCGACGACCAGTCCGGTCGCCAGGTGGATGACTTCGGCGCCGTTCTTTTTCATCTCCTCGGGGACGTACTCGATGTTGCCGCCCGGGCAGCCGCCGCAGGACGAGTAGCCGACGAGTTCCACGGTTTCATCCTTCGGGTAGCGAGCGAAGCCGCCGGCTCGCTCGCGGATGGCGCGCAGGCACTTGCCGCCTCCGCAGTTCGCGTAGCGGGAGCAGATGATGATGCCGATTTTCGCCATCGGGCGCCCTCCTCAGTGGTCGCAGAGGTTGGTGCCGGCCTGCAGGGTTCCGGCGAGATAGTCTTCGACCATCTTCTCGGGCGTCTCGGCAGCGGCGCCGACGACGACCTTAATGCCGTTGTCGTTGAACAGCTGTTGGGCGCGCTGGCCCATTCCGCCGGCGATTATTACGTTCGCGCCCTGTTCATGCAGCCAGCTCGGCAGCACGCCCGGTTCGTGCGGCGGGGGCGTCAGCAGCTGTTTGCCGGTAACGGCCTTGGTCTTCTCGTCCACATCCAGCAGGGCAAACTGCTGACAGTGGCCGAAGTGAGCGCACAGCTTCCCGTCGGCCAGAGGCATGGCAATTCTCATGAGTTTTCCCTTCTTTCGTTTTCTGTCTCTGTTTTCTTGTCATCCAACGCGAGGAGCGGCCGGGCTATTGCCAGCAGCGCCTTCGCAGTCGGCGTCGAGGCGAAGTGCTGCACGAATGCCTGACCGTTGTCACAGGCCTCGGCAAGCATCGGGTCAATCGGGACCGAGCCGAGAAACGGCACCAACATGTCCCGCGCGATTTTCTGACCCGCGCCGGAACGGAACACCTGCGTGACCTCGCCGCACTTCGGGCAGGCGAACCCGCTCATGTTCTCGACCACGCCCAGCACCGGTACGTTGAGCTTCCGGCAGAAGTTGATGGACTTGCGGACGTCCACGGCCGCGACCTTCTGGGGCGTGGTTACTACGACGGCGCCGTCCAGCTTGCCGATGAGCTGGACGACCGACAGCGGCTCGTCGCCAGTGCCAGGGGGAGAGTCGACTATCAGGTAGTCCAGGTCTCCCCAGGCGACGTCCTTGAGAAACTGCTTGATGACGCCCATCTTCAGGGGACCGCGCCAGATGACGGCGTCGTCCTGGCTGTTCAGGAAGAAGCCGATGGACATGACTTTGAGCCCGCCGACCTCGACGGGAACCAAGCCGTCGGCGCCGCCCTGCAGTTGTTCGCCTTCGAGCCCGAGCATCGTCGGGACGCTCGGGCCGTGGATGTCCACGTCCAGCAACCCGACCTTCTTGCCCGCCAGCATCAGGGCGACGGCGAGGTTGACCGCGACCGTGCTCTTGCCGACGCCTCCCTTGCCCGACAGCACGACCACCTTGTGCCGGATCCGGCAGAGCCGTGACTCAAGCAGTTGGCGGTCCTTGAACTCCTCGTCGTTTTCGCCGCTGCGGCGCTTGGTGGCCGAGCAGTCCTGCTCAGTGCAACTGCCGCAGGCCGGGGAAGGGCCGGCGGTTTCTTTGTCGTGTTCAGGTTGACTTGACATGTCGCTACTCCTGTAGTTTGAGTTCGTGCCAGATGTGTCTGATGTCCTCCGCCGCCGGAGTCGAGGTCTCGACGACGGCCTGCTCCTGCAGTTGCGCCGAAGTCACCGCGCGGTCGTAGCGGACGCGCCCGGCAACCCGGGCGCCCGACTCGCGGGCGCGGTTCTCGATTCGTTCCGTCATCTCCGAGTTGATGTCCCATTTGTTCACGCATATCGCCGCCGGGATAGTGAAGTGCCGCGCCAGGGAGAGGACCCGTTCCAGGTCATGCTCGCCGGACACGGTCGGTTCGGTGACCACGAGCACCTGCGAGGCACCGGTCACCGAGGCGATTACCGGACAGCCGATACCGGGCGGGCCGTCGACGATGATGAGGGGACGGTGTTCCGCCTCGGCGATGCGGCGGGCTTCCCGGCGGACGGTCGATACCAGCTTGCCTGAATTCTCAGCGGCCACGTCCAGTCGGGCGTGAACCATCGGCCCGCAGCGCGTCTCCGATACCATCCACTCGCCACAGCGGCGTTCGGGGAAGTCGATCGCCTGCGCCGGGCAGAACCGGACGCAAACCCCGCAGCCTTCGCAGGAGATTGGGTCGACGGAGAACGTCGGTTTGTCCGAGGCGTGTTCATCGACCCGGACAGCGTCGAACCGACAGAGGTCACGGCAAATCCCGCAACCAGTGCAATCTGCCTGGCGGACCACGGCCTGATGCCCGCTGCGGAACTCGTGGCGGTCCTTCACCTGCGGCGAAAGGACGAGGTGCAGGTCCGCGGCGTCCACGTCGCAGTCGGCAATGACCGGACGCTCGGCCAGCACGGCAAAGGCCGCCGCCACACTGGTCTTGCCGGTCCCGCCCTTGCCGCTGATGACAACGAGTTCCTTCACGCCTGACGCCATGTTCTCCGCTACTCTCCCTTACCCCCGCAGGGTGGTTTCCCGCAACGTTCGTCCCGGCCGCAGCAGGTTTGTCCTCCGGCCTCGAGCGAACACCCACCTTCACCGCTTCCGAGCCGGGCTTGACCGCTTCCCTTCATGATGAAGCCCGAGCCGCCGCTTATCAGCCGACGGACTTCGCCGCCGCACTTGGGGCACTTCGCCAGCGGCGCCTCGTTCATGCCCTGCTGCCGTTCGAACCGCCGGCCGCAGGCCCGGCATTCGTACTCATACGTTGGCATGAGCTACCTTCGTCACCTCACCTTGCATCATCGTTATTTTCTCCCATAGCTTTAGGAAATGGCCACGATACTCGGGCAGGGCCTCGACGACGAGTTCGCCTCGGGAGTAAGCCTCGGCGATGCGCCGGTCATCCGGGATTTCGAGCAGAATCGGGATGTCCTGCTCCCGGCAAAACAGATGGACCCGGTCGTCGCCGACTCCGACCCGGTTGATGACCACGCCGAAGGGAATTCCGAGTTCCCGCACCATGCCCGCGGCGAGTCTCAGGTCGTGCAGGCCGAAGGGCGTCGGTTCCGTAACCAGGAGAACGAAGTCCGCTCCCCGAATCGCGGCGATTACCGGACACGACGTTCCCGGAGGCGCGTCGAGGATTGCGGTTGTATTCTCCAGCAGATGTGTTTTCACAGCCCGGACAAGAGGTGGAGCCATGGCCACGCCTACGTCGAGTCGGCCCGTGACGAGCGTGATATTGTCCGCCTGCGTTGTCTCGACAACACCAATGCGGCGGCCTTGTTCTCGGATGGCCTTCTTCGGGCACACTTTCGTGCAGCCGCCGCAGCCATGGCACATCTCAGGAAAGAAGAGCGGCTTGGTTCCAAACGAAACGAGGGCGTGGTACTGACAGAACCGGCTGCATTCGCCGCAGGCATCGCAGAGGGATTCATCCACTTCCGGCACCGGGATGGTGACGACGTCCTCGCCCCGCGCCGTTCCCTTGAGGAAAAGGTGGACATTAGGCTCTTCGACATCGCAGTCGAACAACTGGACCGGCGTGCTCAGCACCCGCGCGAGGTTGACCGCGACCGTGGTCTTGCCGGTCCCACCTTTGCCGGACGCAACTGCGAGAATCAGGCTGCGCCTTCCTTCAGGAATCGCGGCGGAGCAAGCGTGGCTGCGAGCCGCCGCCTGCAAGTCGCTTGATGGGCAATCACTGGGACGTTTGGTGCTTCAGTTTGCCGATTTCCTCTTCCACCTCCGCTGCACCCTGGGCGTAGAGTTTCGCCTCGTCGGGAGCCAGTTCCCGGAGCAGCCTGAGGAATTCGCCCGCATGAACGCGTTCCTCGTCCGCTATGTCCCTGAGTACTTCGATGGCGAGTTTGTTATCGGTTGACTCGGCGAGTTGCATGTACAACTGAGTGGCTTCGTACTCCGCGGCCACCATGAAACGTACGGCGCGGACCAGTTCCTCGGCGGTCAGCTTCCGGTCGTGTGCTACACCGGAAAAGGGCGATCCAAACTCCGGCATGTCAGTTCTCCTTTCTTGTCCCTGTGTTCGTCTTGTTTGACCTCAGCCCGCGGCGTAGCCGCGGTGCGTCCCACATACGCGCCGGGTCAGGGGTGACGGTTGTCTTGCCCGTCCCGCCCTTGCCAGAAGCGATGGCCACCATTATGATGCGACTCCCTATTCCATTATCCCGGCGTTGGTACGGGCTAGGACGTGAGTGCCAATCGGCACCCCGGTGTGCGCTGCAATCATGGAGCACTTGACCTTGAAGAGAAAGAAAACGTTGTGAAGTTCGTCGCTGAGCGTCTCATAATTGCCCTGTCCCTTGGCGAGAACTAGGTCAGCCTCGGTGAATCGCCGCTTGAACTCCTGGCTGCAATCGTCAAGCAGCGTACCTGGAGCATCCGAACCGTTGTCTATGACCTCGACGATCTCGTGAAGTCCAATTGCCCGTGCATCGGCCATGGTGGCGTCGTTGATTACCGGGCTGCCCCGCACGGCCACGGTCACCCGCGCCGGGGTGAGTTGCTCGATGAGCAGACGGTCGAGAGCGATCTCGCCCGCATTGTCGGTCAGGTACAGGATGCGTTCGGCCTCGGCGACGGCGCTTCGAAATCCGCCCTGTTTTCCTACGACAGGCTCTGTCAGTGCCTGGGTAACGGCTTTGCGTACGTCGAGTCCCGTTAGGTTACCGTTTGCTCCCATGTCGATTGCGTTTCCCGCAATGGCCACGCTCAACGCCGTAGCCAGCGGGTCCGCCGCCGCCTCAATCCGACACCTCAACTCCGGAAGGAGATCCAGGGCCGTGCGGTTCTGATGTTCCTTTGCGTCGCGGTAAGGATCTTCCACACCGATGATCTCACGGAGCAGGCGGTGGATGCGTTGCACTATGACGGGAGCCGGTTGATTCATGTTCATCTCGCCGGCCCAACCGAGCGTCTCTCGGAGTACCCGTTCGTGCACGGCGGGCCTTGTCGACGCCATCCTGGCTGCGCCAAGGGCCTGGCGAATAATGCAGGGGATGCAGTCAAAATACGTTCTCATCCGCCATATTCCCGCCGGCCAAGCCGCCGTGCAGTTTCCTCGTTCACCTCGTCCTGCCAACCATTGCGTGTCGTCTCGATGCGGTCGAACCTGGCGGTGTACGGCTTGATGTCCAGCAGCGGTGTGCCGTCCAGGACATCGAGACCGTCGAGGTACAGGATACTGCCCTCGCGCCGCAACAGCTCGACGACCGAGATACCGATGGGGTTGGGCCGGGAGGGAGCGCGGGTCGCGAACACGCCGTGTTCCACGTCCTGCATGAACGGCTTGACCTTCATCTTTGCCGGCTGCGCCTGATGGAAATGGTAGATGATATAGACGTGCGAGAAGCCTTCAAGGTCGGTCAGACCTTCGGCGAACTCCGGAAACACCTCGGCCCGGCCCCGGCAGCCCTTGGCGTAGGCCGGCTGTATCGGTGTCTCTCCCGCGACGGTATGCTCGCTGCGGAGCACGCCAATGGGGCGGAAGTTCATGGCCGTTCTCACCGTGTTCGTCCCTGCTGTAGGTCCGGTCGGCTGTCGTCTGCCGTGCGGCCTTCGTCCATCTGCCTGGCTATCTTGTTGCGCCAGTACCGGGAGTAGAGCGCACCGACCGGATTGTGCGCGAGGACCCGGTCTTTGACCACAAGGGTCGTGACCGGGGCCTCGGAGTTCTTCGTGAAGATGATGTCGTGGCCGATGCAGAGCCCGAGGATGATGTTGAGCTGCGTCTTGGCACGGTTCAGCAGCAGCGCCTGCGCGACCGGGTTGCACATCGCCTCGACCCGCTCCGGCATGATCTTGTCCAGGCCGAGCTTCTCTTTCTCGATGCCGCATGCCTTGCAGCAGACCGCGCTCACCTCGAAACGTCTCTTCAAGATGTCGTTCAGCAGTCGGGCTTCTTCGGAGAAACCGATGCAGAAGGCGACGCCGAGGTGTTTGTAGCCCAGCTCGGTAGCGAACCGTATCAACTCCTCGAGCCGAGTCAGCTTCATGTAGTGCCGGCCTTCGAGCATGGTTGCCACCTTTGTCATATCGAGGACGGCGGGGTCCTGGTATTTCTTCAGGACTTCATCCTTCAGCCCGAAGCAGTCTTTGCCCTGGTAGCAGGATTTGTCGTTGCACTCGGCGCAGCTCTTCATTTGGCCCCCAGTTGCAGCATCCGCCCGCAGCCGATTTGCTCGAAGCCGTCCGGCCAGTCACGCCGGAACTGCTCGATAGCCTGGTCGCCGGTGCAGTGGCCGGGCCCGACCCTGGTGATACCCAGGGCCTTCAATGCTTCGACTATCCGCTTCACTTCTTCGGGACTAGCATGGCCGAGGTGGAACCCGCCCAGAACCAGCCAGGGTGGCCTGCCGAAGTCCTGTTTCACCTTGCGCGCGATGTTGACGACGCCGGGATGGGCACAGCCGGTGACAAGTACCAAGCCTGAGTCGGTTTCAACCACCAGCGATTGCTCCTTGATTTCCTTGCCCAGTTCGCCGGTCAGCCACACCCCGGGCCAGATTGAGGCGCGTCCGGTCACCGGGATGCTCGCCCCGCCCGCCTGCTTTGCCCTTGCGCCGAGTTCGGCTGCGGCCGATGCCGGCACGTAGCACGGGGCCGAGCAGAGCGGCAAGACCGATTCGAGCCCGCCGGTGTGATCCCAGTGATTGTGGGAAATCACCACGGCCTCGAACGTCGCCGGGTCGATGTTCATCTGCTTGAGATTCGCCAGCAGCAGGTCCCCCTTCGCGCCCGTGTCGTGCAGGAGCCGGTGGCCGGCTGCGTCCACGACGCAGGCGAAGCCCCAATCCGGCGTCAGGTCCTTCTGCAGGCTGCGGTTGTCATAGACGACCGTGATCTTGATTGGCTCTTTGTCCAACGTACCTCCAGTCGACTGAGCGGCGATCAGCCAGACCAAGACTATGCCCAAGCTGTCAGAACCACGCGGCTAGCTCTCCGTGTCGCACAGTTATTTCCTGCTACTGCAGATTGCAGGTGCCGGTCGAACAGGTCGGGCAACTGGAGCTGAGCTCGGACGACCCGCTTCCACCGCCCACTGCTCCGAGTCTGGAGAACAGCTTTTCCAGCCTTGCCGACCCGCACTTGGGACACTTGATTTCTTCATCTGCCCGCTTGACCAGTTCTTCAAAGGTAGCGCCGCATTTCCGGCAGCGGAACTCATACATCGGCATTGTCTTTCACCTTTCTTACTGATTCGGATCTGATACAGCCTGTTGCTTCCCGCAGGGTGTTCGCGGCCAGCAGTGCGCAGTGCCGGTTTTCCTCAGGTAGTCCTCCCAATTCACCGAGCACCGACTGCTGGTTGATTCGGGCCGCCTGCTCCAGGGTTCTGCGATTGGCCATGATTGTCACCATGCTGGCGCAGACGACGGACGTGCCGCAGCCGTCGGTCCAGAAGGTGGCGTCAACGGCCACATCGTTCGCTATCCTGACCCAGACCTGCATCGTATCCCGCATAGCCCGGTAGCCTCACCGTAGCCGACCACGGGCGTGAGCGACCCGCGTTTCAGGGTTCTTCCACAGCGTAAGCACTGGCGGGATCATTTTCCTCGCTGTCTCCGCGCCGTTCGTATCCGGTCCAGGCGCCGCGCCTTGCGGCCAACGACAAAGGCCAGGTTGCCATTTCCGAGAAGCGTGCATTCAATGTCGGAGAATCCGGCCCAACGCAGGAAACCAGCCAACTGGCCTGGCGTGTAGTACTCCTCCTTGTAGAGCTGCTCGGCAACCGAGCCTCTCACCGGGTCTACCAGCGCGACGACACCTCCTGGCGTCATCACTTTGGATAGTACCCGCAGTACCAGCTTCGGGTGGTCAAGCTCATGGATGACGAACCGGGCAACCGCACCGCCGAAATGTTCTGTGAACGTTCCGGGCAGCAACTCCGCGTTCGCCTTCATGCATTCGGCACCGTTCCGACGCCGGGATTTGCCGGGCAGGACTTCGGCATTGATGTCAACCCCGACGACCCTGAACCCGACAGCTCGAGCCAGCCGGTCCGCATGCCGGCAGTCGCCGCAGCCGATCTCCAAAACCGGCTCATGCGAATCCAACAGCTTGACCAACAGACGGTGTACCTTTTGCTCGAGGCGGGGGTACAGCGTTTCGTCCTGCCGGCTACTGGCGCGGCGGCTCGATCCTGCCCGTACAGATTGTGCTGTAATCATCGGGACGGCGGACTGATGCACTGCCTCATTCCGGAGCGAGCAGCGTTCTGGCAGACCAGGGTCTCACGCGCCTCGGGTTATCGGTGGTCCGCACTCGGGACACTAGACTTCCTTATCTACCCGTTTGACCGGTTCTTCAGAAGTAGCGCCGTATTTCCGGCAACGGAACTCATGCATCAGCATCGTTTGCCACCTCTCTTGCTGATTCGGGTACTATACAGCCTATTGCTTCCCGCAGCGTGTTCGCGGCCAACAGCGCGCAGTGCCGGTCTTCTTCAGGTAGTCCTCCCAGTTCATCGAGCACCGACTGCTGGTCGATTTGAGCCGCCTGCTCCAGGGTCTTGCCCTTCGCCATAATCGTCACCGCACTGGCGCAGACGATGGAGGTCCCGCAGCCGTCGGTCCAGAAGGTTGCCTCCGTTATCATGTCTGCCCTCACCCGGAGCCAGATCTGCATCGTGTCCCCGCAGGGTCCTGTGACCTGGCCGTACCCGTCCGGGTAGTCCAGCGACCCGGCGTTCTGCGGGTTCTCCCAGAGCTCCATCACCCGGGCTGAGTAGACCTTCTCCATATCCCGGAGGACTCTGTCTTGAAGCTCATCGACCCAGTCGTCGCCGGCTCTGCCGGTTCTCTCGTCAGGCACCGCGCTCGCTCCCAGGGAAACCGACGGTCGACAGCACATCCGCACCAGCCGGTGCGAATGTCCAAGTCAGCAGTTCTCTCCTGACTGGTTTGAATCTCCCGCCGGCTTTGACCCCAGCGATGATCTCGCTGTCTTTCAGGTGGTGGTCGCTGAATGAGAGAATCCCCTCGGACTTCAGCACGCGGGCCAGTTCCTCTATCACCTGGCCGGGATGCTTGAGGTCGTGGAAGACGTCGTACAGCAGGACCGCGTCGAGGGACTGGTCCGCCAATCCGGTTGTGCAGTCGGTCACGATTCCGGTCACGTTCGCCAGTCTGCGGCTCGCGGCCCGCTTCCTTACCTGCTCGACCATTTGTGGCTTGACGTCCGCCGCATAGACCCGGCCGGTCTCGCCGACGAGCCTCGCGGCGGCGATGCTGTGGCCGCCAACCCCGCAGCCAAAATCGAGCACGTGCCAGCCAGGCTTAAGGCCTGCTTCCTCCAGGTTCCTTCGGGGCGGCTGCAGCAGGTTCCGGGTGTCGAAGTAAAGAACCTCAACCGCCCCGCCGAATCCATGTGTCTTGCCGGTTGCCATGGCCGGTATTTTTCTAGACCCAGTGTCCTTCGACGTCGGCGGACTCCGCCGGCTTCAACTTACCGGCCTTGAACGCTTCCAGTGCGGCCGCAACCGTGGGCTGGTCGGTATTGTACACCTTCACCCCGGCCGCAGAGAGCACCCGGAAGGCCTTGGGCCCGCAGTGACCGGTGACTACTGCCTTGGCCCCGGACCGGACTACGGTTTCCGCGGCCTGGATGCCTGCACCCTGCGCCGCGTCCAGGCTCTGCTGGTTGTCGACAAACTCGGACGCGTCGCTGTCGGTGTCGCAGACGAGAAACCCCGGTGCCCGTCCGAACCGGGCGTCAAGCGGGGAATCGAGGTCCTTTCCGGATGTTGTGAATGCTACTTTCACGGGTGCTCCCTTCGGTTCGGTCCTACTTCGGGTACTTCTTCAGGCACAGGAACCAGTCGAGGCAGCGGACGTCATCGCCCGGCTTCTCCATCCGCTCCTTGGCTGCGCCGCAGGAGCCTGGCGGAGGAACGATAACGTCGTCGCCCGGCTGCCAGTTGGCCGGCGTCGCCACCTTGTGCTTGTCCGAGAGCTGCATCGCGACGAGCATGCGCTTGATCTCTTCCATGTTCCGGCCGTTGCTGAGCGGGTAGTAGAGGATTGTCCGGACTTTGGCTTCGGGGTCGATGATGAAGACCGCACGCACGGCCTGCGTAGTACTGGCAGAAGGCTGCAGCATGCCGAACGCCTTGGCCACATCCATGGTTAGGTCGCTGATGACCGGGAAGTTCACCTCGACCGACTTCATCCCCTTGTACTCGATCTTCTCTTTGATGGTCCGTAGCCATGCAATGTGGCTGTAGGTGCTGTCAATCGACAGCCCGAGCAGCTTGCAGTTGAGTTTCTCGAACTCCGGCGCCATCGTAGCAAAGGTCATGAACTCGGTGGTGCAGACCGGCGTGAAGTCGGCCGGGTGAGAGAAGAAAACTACCCACTTACCACTGTAGTCGTCCGGGAAATTCACCGGCCCCTGGGTGGTTTCCGCCTTGAACGACGGGGCCTTTTCGCCAATCAACGGCATTCTTGTTGTCTCTTCCATCGCGTGTTTCCTTATCGGTGCAGAGCTGTTACACGGCGACCGCGCCCGCCGACGGCGGGCGTTGCGGTCGCCTGGTGCAGGTTACTTGGACTTCGACCCGGTGCCGGCCTCAAGCTCGGCAAGCCGTTTGTCGATGGCTTCGAGTCCCGCGCGGACTGCCTTGGCTTCGCTCTTGAGCGCTTGCTTCTCGGTCTCCGCGTCGGGTGCAGGGTAGTAAGGAGCGGCGTACCCGCCGCCGAATCCCATCCAGCCCGGGACGCCGGTGGCGTAGAACCGGTTGCGCCGGCCCCAGCCGCCTCCGCCGAAACCCCGACCTCCGCCTCGACCGAATCCGAAGCCGCGTCCGAACACGGGATTGGCATAGCCGGGTACTCCGTACCCAGCGCAGTTGCCGGCCGCTCGGCCGGTCATCGGGCCCATTCCCATGGGTCCGGTTCTATCTCCTCCTGGCATCTTGTTTCCTTTCTTTCTGTTACTCTCTTACCATCGCGGCGCCACACCCCGGGCACTTCTGCCTAGTGCAAGGGACACCGCGTTCGTGCGGCACACGCTGTCCGCACTTCGGGCACACACAGGAGCCCGACGGCCCGGCCGCCTTGGGTCCGCCCATGCGACCGAGCCCTTGGCCCTTTCCCTGTCCGCCGCCACCTTTGCCGCTCACCGGTCCGGTTCCATCTCCTCTTGGCATTTCGCTTCCTTTCACCCCGTCATTCTCTTGTCAGCGCGACGCCACACTTCGGGCACTTCTGCTCAACGCAGGGAATGCCGCGCTCATGCGGCGAGCGCTGTCCGCACTGCGGGCATACGCAGAAGCCCGCCGGCCCGGCCGCCTTCGGTCCACCCATGCGGCCCAGCCCGCGCCCCTGCGCCTGGCCGCCGCCTTGTCCTACTATTCGTATACCGCGTCTTCCTTTCACGTCATTCCTCCTTGATGGCGACCACGCATCCCGTGGAAGCGATGCCGTCGATGGCGACAGCAACCCGGCATGGCAAACGCATCACCGACCAGTCCGTCGCTCAACCATGCCCGGATGACTTCATCCACGTCACCGGCCACGAACGGAATTACCCGGATACCCTGACTGGCTACCAGGTCCCGCAGGGGCCGCGAAATCGCCCCGCAGACAAGCGTGCCGACGCCCAGCTCGGCCAAGCACAGCGCCCGGGCCAGCGGAGGGCCGTCGAGTTGGGCTTCCTGCGCCGTGCCGACCGCCCTCCCGGACCGCGACTCGACGACACGCACCTGGCGGGTCACATCGAATACCGGCGCAATCCGGTTGTTCCATGAGGCAAAGGCCGCTTTCATGCCTCGGCACTTTGGATGTTCATTGCCCTATCCAGTGCACCAAGTGTGCCGGACCGGCCAGAGAACCGAGGGAAGCTCGTTACTATCGCAGGATCAAGTGGTTAGGAGAGCGCGCCGCGACGGACGGCCACTCGTTACAGTAGCGACTACGCGACTGTTGTGTCGGGGCAGTGAAGCGGAAATGCTACTCTGCCCTGTTTTTGTGGGAACGGCCGTCTTGTGCCGGGTGACTGATGCCGAGCTGCTTCATCTTGCGAAACAGGGTGGTCTTGTGGATGCCGAGTTCCCGGGCGGCGGCAAGACGGTTGCCACCGGTTTGCTCCAGGGCCTTCCGGATGGTTTCGGCTTCGATGAGGTTTCGGGCCCTGCGCATGTCAGGGCCGCTTGGGACACGATCCGAAATGCCGGGCATTTGGCCTCCGCGGCCCCTGTCCGACAGTGCGGTCATGTCCCCGCCCGGCCTGGTCAACTCCGCAGGCAGGTGTTCGATACCGATGGGCCCGCTGCTGCAGAGGACGAAAGCCCGTTCAATGACGTTCTCCAGTTCGCGTACGTTTCCCGGCCAGTCGTAGGCCATGAGCAGAGACAGGGCCTCGACGCCGATGCCCGATATGGACTTCTGGTTTACGCGGTTGAACCGGGTGACGAATTGCTCGACAATCAGTGGGATGTCCTCCTTGCGACGGCGCAACGGCGGCAGTTCGACGCGGACGACGTTCACCCGGTAGTACAGGTCTTCACGAAACGCCCCCTGGCGCACCAGTCCGGCCAGGTCCTTATTGGTGGCGACTATCACCCGGGCGTCGGTCGCTTCGGAGCGGGTCGAGCCGAGCGGCTCGAAAGTCCGCTCCTGCAGCACCCGAAGGAGCCGCACCTGCAGGGCCGGGGTCATCTCGCCGATTTCGTCGAGCAGAATCGTCCCGCCGCGGGCCAACGCGAACCGGCCGGGCTTGTCATGGGCGGCGCCCGTGAAAGCCCCGGCTTTGTAGCCGAAAAGCTCCGACTCAAGCAGCGTGTCCGGCAGCGCGCCGCAGTTCACGGCGATGAAAGGTCCCTTGCCGTGCGGGCTCAGCGAGTGAATCGTCCTCGCCACCAGTTCCTTTCCGGTTCCGCTTTCGCCGAGGATGAGGACCGTGCTGGGGCTGGCCGCGATGGCGGGCAGGACCTCGAACACCCGCTGCATCAGCGGGCTGTGACTCACGAGGTCGCCCATATTGAAACGCCCGGCCAGTTCCTGACGCAGGGCTTCCACCTCGCTTAGGTCGCGGAAGGTCTCGGCTCCGCCGACGACCTTTCCCTTCGCGTCACGCATGATTGCCGTGGAGACGCTTATCGGGATGCGCTCGCCTTCCGCGGTGATGATGTAGCAGGATTTCCCCACTACCGGCTTGCCGGTCTTGATGCTGTGCTTCAGCGCGCAGTCCTCCTCGCACATGCTGGAGCGGAATACCTCTGAGCAGTGCCGGCCGATGGCTTCCTGGCGCCGGGTTCCGGTTATCTCCTCTGCCGCACGATTGAACGACGTGATGCGCCAGTTCATGTCCACGGTGAAAACACCGTCCGAGATACTTTCGAGGATCGCCTCGGTGCGAGTGGCCGGGCGCGTCCGCCGGCCGATTCGGGCTGAGCGCATGGTGACTGGGATTATACAGCCGGCCGGCGGGCGAACAAGCTCCGGGACACCTGCCTGTGCGCAGGCCGGAGAGCCCGCACCGCTCGTCTTCTCGTTCACCGTTCTTCGTACATCGTTTTCCGTTCGCGCCCTCAATTCTGCATTCTGGTTTCTGAATTCTGAATTGTCCGCCTCCGCAGTCTTGCCTCTTGCCTTGTTCTGCGCTCTGATTTCGTCCTCATTGGTACGCAGCTTGGACCCTTCATCGTACCCCTCATCGTAGCTTTCGACGTAGGTCTCATCGTACCTCAAACCGTATACTGCATTGCAGCTTCAACTGGATTCTGAACTGTACCTCAACCTTGACCTCAACCTGAATTCTCGATCGTTCCTGTCATTGGACCGCGCGTTGTTTGCGAACTTGTTCCTTAAGTCGTTTCTCAAGTCGAATCTTTCATCGTTCCGTTCGTTGTAGGCTTCAAAGTACCGCTCATCGTTCCTTTGGACTGCCCCCGATTTGGTGGACACTTTCTTAGGCGGCATTTGCCAGTTCTTCGTACTCGGCTGGGCTGAGATAGCCCAGGCTCGAGTGCAGCCGCCGCCGATTATAGAACAACTCGATGTATTCGACAATCGCTGCCTTGGCTTCCGCTCGCGTCCGAAACCGTCGCCGGTAGACTAACTCCACCTTCAACGTCCGGAAGAAGCTCTCCGCCACCGCATTGTCGTACGGGTTACCTCTCCGGCTCATGCTTGGCACCATCTGGTACCGCGCCAGCAATCGCTGGAAGTCACCGCAGGCATACTGCACACCCTGGTCTGAATGATGAATCAACCCGGGCCCAGGCCGTCTTAGACCAACCGCCATCTTAAGCGCCGATAGCGACAACTCCCGCGTCAGCCGACCGGAAAGCGACCAGCCGACGATCCGATGCGAGAAAAGGTCCATCTCCGTCGCCAGATACAGCCAGCCTTCCTCAGTCGGAATGTAGCTGATATCGGCAACATAGACACGGTCCGGCCTCGCCACCCGGAAGTCACGGCCCAGCCGATTCGGCGCTATCGGGTAGTCATGCTTGGAATTGGTCGTCACCCGGTACGCGCGGCGCTGGACCCCAGCTAGACCGTGTATCTTCATCAGTCGCGCCACCCGGTTGTGACCGCACTTGATGTTGTGCTTGCGTAACTCCGCGTGAACCCGGCGGCTGCCGTACAGCCGCTCGCTCCGGGCGAAGACCTCGCCGATCAATACCAGCAGACAGCGATTCCGGCGCGCTCGCCGACTCTCCGGACGGTCGATGGAAGCATAGAAGGTGCTCCTCGGCATCTCGGCCAAGTGGCACTTACGTCTGACCGGCAGCCGGCTCTTGTCCGTCACGATGAACCGGGCTCTCAATGCGCTTCCTTTGCCAGCCAGACGGCCGCTTTTTTTAAGAAGTCCCGCTCCTCCTGCGTATCCGCCAGCAGCTTCCGCAGTCGGCGATTCTCTTCCGCCAGCGAAAGGTCATCCCTACCCGCCTTCGGTCCCGCGCCCCACTGGCGAAACTCGCGCCGCCATTTGTACAGGGTGTTCCTGCCAAGGCCCAGGTCACGGGCGGCTTGGGCGACTTTGATGCCGCCTTCGGTCGTCATTCGTACCGCTTCGATTCTGAACTCACGCGTATAAGTCTTCCGCGGTCTCTTCTCTGTAGTATCCAATCAACACCTCCGGTTTGATGTTACACCCACTACCGCTGTCCATCAAACCGGGGTCACCCCA
>CAZSUX010000010.1:0-23363 GCA_964610135.1 uncultured bacterium
TGGTCGAACTGGTGGAACGGATGCTCGACCTGCACAAGCAGTTGCCCAAGGCCAAGACGCCGCACGAGCAGGAATCCCTGAAGCGCTCCATCTCCGACGTGGCGGGGCAGGGGTCGTGTGATGTCTTCGAGTAGGACGACTCCCGCATCCGTGAGATTGCGCCAAGCTACGGCCCAGGACAGCGAGTTCGCGTACGGAGTGAAGAAGACGACGCTGGGCGAGTACGTGCGGCAGGTCTGGGGCTGGGATGAGGAGGAGCAGCGCCGGATGCACCAGAGGAGGTTCGTGTCCCAGGACTTCCAGGTCATTGTGGCAGCCGGTGTCGATGCCGGAATCCTCGCCGTCTCTCATGAGCCCGATTGCCTGAGGATCAACCAGCTGGTCGTGCTACCTGAGTATCAGGGCAAGGGAGTCGGCACGACCTGCATGACACAGGTGCTGGATGATGCGACCCGACGCGGGCTGCCGGTTCGGCTGCAGGTGCTGAAGGTGAACCGGCAGGCCCCGGGATTCTACCGACGGCTGGGATTCCGTATCGTGGGCGAGGACGACATTCACATCCGGATGGAGCGGCCGGCCCGGGGGAATTCGGAGACGTAGTGCATGGTCATTGACACGGCTGAGAATCGTGGCCAGTCACCCGATTCGATGCCGGCGGCGTGTTTCGTTCATCGTCCCTTGGTTCATTGTTCATCGTTGGCTTCGGAAGCCCCTGTCGGACAGCGCATCGTTCCTGGCCTCCGCGGCCCCTGCCGGACGGTGCCTTGGCGGGAGAACGATAGACATTGGTGCGTGGTTGTGTTGACGGGCTGGCGAATAATGGTATAGTTTATATACAGTAATGGAGTTTGAGTTTGACCCACGGAAGAGCCTGGCCAATAGGGCAAAGCACGGAATCGACTTCAGTGATGCCCAGCAACTGTGGGACGACCCGGGCTTGATTGAGGTACCGGCCCGAACCAGCGACGAGCCGCGTTGGCTGGTGGTGGGCCGGATCGGCGAGCGGTACTGGTCAGCGGTCGTGACCAGGCGGGCCGACCGCGTGCGGATCATCTCGGTACGGTGCGCCCGCAAAGAGGAGATTGTGATTTATGAAAGCTAAGGAGTTTGACCGGAAGTTCGATGCCGGCGAGGATGTCACGGCGCACTTGGATGTGTCGCGGGCGCGCCGCGCCCGACAAGAACCGAAGCGCGTCAACGTTGACTTCCCGGAGTGGATGATTGGCTCGCTGGACAAGGAGGCCCGGCGCCTCGGCGTCACCCGCCAGTCCATCATCAAGATCTGGATTGCCGAACGGCTGTCACGGAAACCTGCCTGACAGCGGTATCGAGGCGCCCCCGTTCTTCGACCGGTGTCACGATGTGGAGCGGGTAGGGGAATTAGGGGGACGCAGCAAATGGCTATTGACACGGCGAAGGTCGTCTATCGTACATCGTTCATCGTCCATCGTTGGCCCGGAGGCCGATGGCCGACGGCTTGCGGCTTGCCGCTCAGAGTGACAATCGGGCGAACCTCGTTATAATGGACAAACGATGTTGACGCGTGATGAAGTGCTGCAACTGCTGGCCCGAAATCGGGACCGGATCCGGTCGTTCGGGGTCCGGAGTTTGGCGCTGTTCGGGTCGGCAGCGCGCAATGAAGCCACCGAGACGAGTGACTTGGACATGCTGGTCGAGTTCGACCGTAAGACCTTCGACAACTATATGGACCTGAAGTTCTTCCTTGAGGAACTGCTCGGCTGTCCGGTTGACCTCGTTCTCAGGGATGCCGTGAAGCCGCGACTGCGCGAGCCGATTCTGTCCGAGGCCGTCCATGCAGCGGGACTATAGGGCGTATCTCGAAGACATCCTTGAGGCCGCGGGGGCGGCGCGAGAGTTCGTCGCGGGCATGGGCAAGGACGAACTGGCCAAAGACCGGCGCACACGCGATGCGGTCGTCCGAAACCTCGAGATCATCGGTGAGGCAGCGAAGAAACTGCCGGCCCAGATGAGACGTGATCACCCCGAGGTCGAGTGGAAGAAGATTGCCGGACTGCGGGACATTCTGGTCCACGACTACTTCGGCATCGACATGGACATCGTTTGGGACATCGTCCAAAACAAGCTGGCGGTTCTCGTCGAGCAGGTCCAGCGCATCCTGGACGAGCCCACGTAGCTGTCCGGACAGACTCCGACGAGATCGGGGATAGTAAATGATTATTGACACGGCTGGGTTCGTTGGCTCCGGCAGGCCCTGTCTGACAGCGCATCGTTCTTGGCCTCAGCGGCCCCTGTCCGACAGTGCGTCCATCGTCCATCGTTGGAATCGGAGCGGCAGGCCGTGAGCCGTAAGCCGAAGGCGGACCTACAGTCACCCGACTCGATGCCGGCGGTCAGACAGCCGACAGCCTGCGGAGCTGAGATAGAGTGCTGGTAGCGTGACACATCGGCTCTGGCTGCCCGAGGAGGACAGGATCGTCGACCGCTATGCGCGGGCGCTGGCGCGCGGCAGGTTCCGCTTCACGTGGCAGGCAGCGGTGTCGTGCGGCGATGACCTGCGTGAGTTGCACGCCGCCAGCGGCCGAGGCTGGATACGTACGCCGGCCGTTGTCTATGCCCGGCTGCGGAAGCGGGTAGCAGCTCTGGGGCTGCCGTGGGTGGGCGAGCCGCTGACTCAGGATGAAGAACGGGTCGTGCAGAGTTACGTGTCGCGCATCGCTGAAGGGCGGTACGACCACGTGAAGGTCGCAGCCCGGCAGTGCCGGGATGAGCTGGCCGGTCTGCCTGTCGGAAAGAGGTCCTGGCATCCACGGTCGGTCCAGGCTCTCCGTTGTCTGATGACGAGACGCCTCCACGCGGCAGGAGTCAGATGGAGCGGCACCGATTGGACTGGCGATGAGGTGGCCGTCGCGCGGCGCTACGCAAGGGCGTTGACTGCGGGCAGAATCAGAGACGCACGGACGGCGGCCGTCAAGTGTCGCAGCGCTCTGGCTCGACTGGCCGTGAAGACGAACGGACGGTCTGTGGCCCTGCTCGACCCGAAGTTGCAGTGCCGCCGTTCTCTGTTCGGCATTGCGGGCCGGATACGCGCGGAGGCTCGCAAGATCGGCTGGCCGTCCTTTGTTCGCCCCTGGCGGCAGGAGGAGACGGTTATTCGAGACCGCTACGTCGCAGCGCTGGTTGAGGGACGGTTCCGGACCGCGAAGCTCGCGGCGGCTGCGTGCACGAAGGAGCTTGCCCGGCTGCACCGAAGCAGGCTGAAGTCGCCGGCCTACGTCGGCACCCTGCCCCGTTCTTACGGCGCTGTTCTAAAGGAACTGAACCACCGGGCGCTTGACCTCGGGCTTCCCCGCTACGGCGACAAGTGGCGCCTGCAGGAGAGACGTCTGCTCGAACGGTACGCGCGCGGTGTGCCTTCGGGAAAGTACGGCTCGTGGCTGGAAGCCGCCCGCGCCTGTCACGGAGAGATGGCAAGACTGCACAAGAAGATTCTGAGCAATAGCACGATTCCAGTTCGGAACCTGCCGGAACGCAAACTCAGCGAGGTCCACAAGCACATCATTGCCGTCGCTCACAAACTGGGGCTTGAAGGCCCACGACGGATACTCTGGACAGATGCCGAAGACAAGATATGCGATTCGTGGGTTCGCTGGTATGAAAACCACAAACGCATACGGCGCTACAAGCCTGGCGAACAAGCAGTGCTCGGCGTGCAAGAGGAGCTGGAGCGGATGGGAAGCGATCGGACGCAGGGCGCATGTCGCGAGCATTTCTTCAGACGCCGAAGGAGACTGCTGGAAGAGCGCGTGCGGGGAGTTCACGGACACAGTGGATGACTATTGACAGGGCGAGGGTCGTTGGCTTCGGAAGCCCCTGTCGGACTGCGCATCGTTCGCGGACCGAGGAGCCGGATGGTGAACACGACCGGGCGCTGAGGATGGCAGAATGCTCTCGCTCTGCATAGGCTCGCAATGAGCCACGGGCTTGCTCCGAACGACGAAAGACGCCAGTTGTACAAGGAAGCCAGGGAGGCGCTGAGCCGCGTTGAATTCCCGAATAAGGACTGGTACTGGCTGCGGAGTATGAAGCAGCTGGGTGGCGGGCGTGCGTTTACGAAACCAGCCGGGGCAGCGAGTACCGTGGCTTCGTTGGCGCTGGATGCGCAGGAACGCATGCTGATGATCGAGGCGCTACGAAAGATCCTTGGGCCCGCGAGCAGCGAAGTGCCGTTCCGGGCCGAGGTCAGTGGTCCGCTGTCGCTGACCCTGGATGAGTGGTTGAGCATCCGTGGGGAGCTTCTTCGCTACTTCTTTGAGATAGGTGGCGAGCGCAAGGAACATAAACTGGAACGTCTCATCGCCCGCATTGAGCACCTGATTGCTTTTGAACAAGCAGCGGACAGACGCTCCGAAGGACAAGCGGCTTGTCCGCAGGTGGACTGCGACACCCGGCAGCGACCCACGCCGCCCGCGCCCACAGCCCGAGCAAGAAAGATACGGCGAAGACGGCAGGTACGCCCATTCCGTCTCCCGGGACCGAGAATCGGCACCCAGAGGGAGCTCGGATTGGCAATGCTCCTTGATGACGAAGGACCGCTCCCTGCCTGGATGCTCCATGCCGACGGGACACTGCTGGCATCGCTGGCGAGCCGCGGCGTGATTGCGGTTCAGCCGGGCAGCGGCGAGGGAAATGAAGTCTGGGTGTTGACGGCCGAGGGCCGGAGCGAGGCCCGCCGCTGCCAACAGCTCTACACGGATTGGCTCGAAAGAACCTATGCCAAGGGCCCCTTTGTAGGACCGAAACGGAAGCAGTCTCCCTCTCGGTGACGGCTACGAGGCGAATGGCGGCATTTCAGATTGCAGATTGGGCGGACCGAGGAGTTGCAGATTCAGGATTCTGGATTGACGATTTCAGATTGGCAGTCAGCGAACCGGCGCGGAGAAAGGAGTTGAAGTGACGAAAGAGAAGCGGAAACCCGTTGTGGTTCGGGCCGACAAGTTCGTACTGGAAGATGAGCTAGGCAGGACGCGAGCCGTGCTGACGATGGACAAAGGCGGACCGGTGCTGGCCATGCTCGACGTAAAGGGCCACGTGCGCGCCATGCTGAGGGTGCGTAAGGATGGACCGGGCCTGGTTTCCCTGCATGACAAGACAGGCAAGCGAGTCTGGTCCGCCCCGGAGTGATGGTAAGGCGAGGAAAGCTTACGGCTGACGGCCCAGCTCACATGTAGGTATGTCCGGGGAACCGAAGTGGTCGCGGGAGGAACTGAAGGTCATCGACCGCCATGCGCGCGCGCTTGCACGCCGCCATCACGCGGGCACTCAAGCCGCCGCCAAGGCCTGCCTTCCTGAACTCAAGCCCATTTGGGAGTCGCGGCGGCCTCGTACGCGCCGAACGCTGGGCGGCGTTCGACAGGAGTTGCTCGTTCGGGCCCGAGCCCTGGGTCTGGCCTGGCCTGGACACTCGTGGACCGAAGAGGAAACCCGACTCGTCGAGCCCTACGTACAGGCCTGCCTGCGCGGCGACTATCCGAGTCCCAGGGCCGCAGCGCTTGCCTGCTACGACGCGCTCCCGGCACGAATTGGCGCGCAGCGGACTTTCAACTCAGTCTATCAGCTTGTTCTGAAGCTCGCCCGGCTGCGCGGACTCAAGCGTATCAAGCGGCCGCCTGACAAGCGCGAGGCCAGGGTCCTTAACTGGTACGTGCGCGCTTTGCACGAGGGTCGCTACAAGTATGTTCCGCTGGCCGCCCCGGATTGCCTGGCCGAACTGGAGCCGCTGCGCCGCCGGAGCCCTGACGCAGGGCTGCTGCTCCCTCGGACGTTGAGCTGGGTCACGGAGATGCTCTACCGGCGATCGGCGGCTCTAGGTCTGCCGCGATTCCGCAACCTCCTTACACCGGCGGAGCACAGGCTGGTTGAGCGCTACGCGCGGAAGGTCGACCGAGGTGAACTGCCGGACTGGCTTGTTGCGGCCAGGGAGTGCCATGCCGAAATCCAGCGCCGCTATGCTCATCCGTTGCGGCTCAAGCCCGGCGGCCCGCGCCGGCTCACCAGCCACAGCATCTATACCATCCACGACCAGATCCGAGGCGTCGCGCAACGGCTGAAGCTCCGAGGGCCGCACTGCGTTCGGTGGTCACCGCAGGAGAGGAAGCTGCTCCGGGACTGGCTGAGGTGGTTCTTGCGCTACCGGCGCGTCCGGCGACTCCAGCCCATGAAGCAGGCGTCAGAAGGGCTGCAGGAAGACCTGGCCAAGCTGGGCAGCTACCGAGCCGTCAGCGCATGCCAGGGACAACTGAGAAGGTACGCGAACCTCATGCGGGGTGAGGCATGAAAGGGAATTCGCGGACAGTAGATGATTATTGACACGGCTGAGAATCGAGGCGAGCTAGCGGCTGACGGCTGGCGGCCAGCGGCATTTCAGATTGCAGATTGGGGCTCGCCGGGCGGGCAATTCCCCAAACCCGAATCCCGAATGACGATTGAAGTCCGAATGACCCAATGCCAGAACTCCATGCTATCTCAGACTGCAGATTGGCGGAGGCGGCGGGACGATAGCGGCATCTGACGCCCGATGAAGAACTGCCTCGACACGACGTTTGACCACAAGGACCCATACAGAATCCTCGGCGTGACCGCTGATGCGACTCCCGTCGTCATCCGGAAGGCCTATCTGGACCTGGCCAGGCGGAATCACCAGGACCTCTTTGCCACCGACCCGGAGAAGTACCGCTCCTCGACAACATTGATGCAGGACATCAATTCGGCCTACGAGCTGCTCAGCGACTCGGCCCGGCGGGAACTCTGGGACCGCAGGCACTCGGGTGCGCCGCGGAGGGCTTCGCGACCGGCTCCAACGCCGAGCGCGCACTTTGAGTCAGCCCAGGCTCACCGCGTCATCCGGAAATACAACGAGTTCGTAGGTTCGCTGCGCACCGCGAAGGAGCGCCAGGCGGCGGCCCGGAGGATACGAAAGTTCCAGGCGAGCCGGGGCGGATCCGCCTTCATCCGGAAGCTGGTCGCGAGTCACTACCAGCAGGTCATCGACCTCCTCAACCGCGGCGGGCGCATATCGGTCCATGACGACGGACTCGTCGAGATCATGTTTCTGTACGCCGGTGCGATGGAGGTCGACCCCAGCGAGGTTTTCATCACCTACGCCTACCTCGTCCATCGGGAGAACCGGGGCAAGGTTCCCGCCGCACCGGGCGCAGGCAAACCGCAGCGGCGGGGTCCAGGCACCGGCGACTTCAGGGTTACGATGCTGCGGCTGCGTCGCGTTTCGGGATCAGCCAAGCCGGCGGCGGCAAAAGACCTCGGGGCGCGAATTCGGGATTGGCTTCGGTCGTGACCGCGACGTCGCCGTCGCTGAGATGCCCGAGGTAACGATGAGCGATAGGCGATGAGCGATGCGTGCTGAATGGCGAACGCCGATAGGGAAGCGCGGAGCGCGGAACGATGAGTGACGAACGCGACTGTCTCCGCGGGCCGCGGTTGCTTCGTAAGGGAAGGGACGTAGCATTGTTGAGATGAAAGCTGTGGGCGTGCTGCTGTTGGTGACCTGGGACGGGGTGGATTTCTCCGGCTCTGCCGTCGGGGCCGAGGTCTACTATTTCCGCGCTGCCGGTTCTTCGCTCCGGTTCGTCCTCCTCGAGTAGCTGGCGCCGGGCGGCTCGGGAACCAGAAGTCCAACGACGGGCCTCGGCCCTCCGCCTCTATGTCTCTGCTCCAGAGCCCCGGATCACCTGGGCGCGGAAATACTCCACTTTTCTCTGGTTGACTTGCCTCTGCCGGAGAGCTAAGATCTAGTGCTGAGGCAAGCCGCCTCCCAGCGGGGCTTCGTACCCGCCCGGGAAGTAGTCGGCAGGCCCCTACAATCCGAGCTGCATTTGACTGGTGGACATCTGCATGACGCGCTCGTGGCAATCGGTTCGGCCGTTGAATGGCCGGGCGCTGCGTCAGGCGTCTACCACCGGCAATTGACCGACCGCGGCTCGTCCTCGACCGCGAAGGTCGTTTTGACCGACCGAAAGCGAGGCGTGACCCCCCGGGCGCGGCCCTGACCGGGCCGCGCCCCGTTCTGCACCCGGACGGCATTGACAAAACCGGTGCCGCGGTCTATCATCTGCCGGCATGCGGCAGGCAACGGACCGGCGCCCGACCGGTTGGGGCGAACCGCCGGTGAGGGCACCCACCATTGACACCGTTCGCAAAGCTGGTGAACGGATCAAGGACGTCGCCCGGCGCACGCCGCTCATACCTTTCGGCCCCAAAGGCAGTGGCGTCTTCCTCAAGTCCGAGGTCGGACAGCCGGCCGGGTCGTTCAAAATCCGCGGCGTGTACAATTGGGGGGCCAGGCTCTCGCCGGACGAGGTCCGGCGCGGGTTCTCCACTTTCAGCGCGGGTAACACGGCTCTCGCCCTCGCCCACTGCGCCCGGGTTTTCGGGACGACCTGCCGGAGCATCCTCCCCGACTACGCCCCGGAGGTGAAGGTGCAGGCGCTGCGCGAACGCGGGGTTGAGACCGTACTGGTTCCATTCGACGAGCTGGTTGACTACATCTTCAGCGCCGGGTGGCGGAGCGAGCCCCACGCCTTCCTCCACCCCTGGACCGAGCCGGCGATGATCGCGGGCCATGCGACCATCGGCCTTGAAATCATCGAAGACCTGCCCGACGTCGAGACCGTTTTCGTCCCCGTCGGCGGCGGTGCGCTGGCTTCAGGTGTCGGCTGCGCAGTCGGGATGCTCAATCCCGGGGCCAGGGTCGTCGGGGTTCAGACCGAGTCATACCCCTCCCTCGCCCAGAGCTTCCACGAGGGCAAGCCGGTCTGGATCGAACCCAAACCCACCATTTGTGACGGTGTGGCGGTCCCGTTCACTACCGACCAGCTCTATCCGCTGCTGCGAAAAACCGTAGACAGCGTCGCGGTCGTGACGGAGGAACAGGTGCGCGCCGCAATCCGTGGTCTGGCGGCTGAAAGTCGCGTCGTATCCGAAGGCGCGGGCGCGCTCGCGCTGGCGGCGGCCCTTGACACCCCCCGGGAGGAACGCGGCCTCTCGGTCTGCGTGGTCTCCGGCGGCAACATCCAGGCGCAGCTCCTCGACGAGATCCTCGGCATCCGACCGGCGTAGCCACAGCCACCTGCGCCAGAACCGATATAGACACAACCACAGAGAACGCAGAGCGGGTGAAGCCAGGAGTCCGGGCGCGTACCCTCAGTGTCTCTGTGCGCTCTGTGGTTCAACGTCTGGTTTGGGGACCTGCACTGACCTTGACAAAGAGGCCGCACCGAATAGCATACTGAGTGCAGAACCACGGCCGGCGCAGACGGTCACGTTCGGGCACCCGACCCGGGAATGGGCTTCGAACGTGATTCAATTCAAGCGCCGTTTCTTCCCGGAGCGGCGGTACCGCCTGCCGCTGCGTTGGATACTCTGGGTAGCGATCGTTCTGCTCTTCCTGGTGTTGGTGCTGTTCATGAAACTGTTCCGGTAAGGACGAACCGCACGGATATTAATAGGAGGCACTAGATGACGAAACTCCACTGGAGCTACAAAGACGTATTCCGCGCCCTGCGTCTCGGCTTCTCAGCCAAGAAGGTCTGGATGATGTCCCTCGGCCTGCTCTTCGGGTTCGCGGGGTACGCGATACTCACCTATGTCGCCTACGCTGCCGCCGGTACCGATTTCCTGACCGTCTGGCAGACGTTCCGGCTGCTGCCGTTCCCGTCGCCGGTTGACTACGGCTTCCCCTGGTATTCCTGGGTCATCTTCGGGGCGGCGGTGACTTGGTTCCTCTGTGTACTGCTGATAACCGGCACCGCGGTCTCCAAGGTCGCCTACGAGCAACTGCGCGGCGATGAATTCTATGAGTCGAAGGAGGCCTTCCGGTTCGCATTCAAGAACAGCGCGGCGGTGCTGACGAGCCCGCTCTTGATTCTAGCCTTCGTCGCGCTGATCGTGGTCTTCGGACTCATCTTCAGCCTGCTTGGCGCGATACCCGCCGTCGGCGAGATATTCGTCGGGCTGTTTGCGATTCTGGCCTTTGTGGCCTCGCTCTTCATCGTCTACCTGTTGGTGGTCTTCACCTTCTCGCTGCTGCTTGGCCCGAGTGTCGTTGGCGCCACTCACTCTGACACGTTTGACACACTTTTCGAGGTCTTCTCCTGCGTAAACGAACAACCGGCACGCCTTATCTGGTACACTGCCACCACCGTCCTGCTCGCCAAGGCCGGCTCATTCCTGCTCGGGCTGGCGACGAGCGCTGCCGGCAGGATCGGGTACGCCATCACCGGGGCTTTCATGGGATACAAACTGGCGGACGTGATGGGCAAGGCGGCCGACTACTTCAAGCTGGCGGTCCCGGACTGGTGCCCTCAGCTACTCCACCAGACCTTCCTCGCGGAAATGAACCTCTATGGCTTCCCGCAAATCTACCTCCCCGGAGACTACGTCTCGCTGGCGTGGAGTCAGAACATTGCCGCCGTGCTACTCGGCGTCCTCTTCTACCTCATCGCCATCATGGTGGTAGGATACGGCCTCTCGGTCTGGTTCACCGGCATGACCCTCAACTTCGCGGTCCTCGCATACAAGAAGGACGAGAAGAACGTCCTCGATCTCCCCGAAGACGAGGAAGAACTAATCGAGCCGGTACCGAACCCTGAGCTTGAGGACCTCAAGCCCAAACCGGCGGTCGAGGAGCCGGCAGAGAAGGACTGACCGCAAGAGAGCCTAAGCGTAAACCCTTCTGTTTCAACATCTTAGCCGCAGGACACGAGGCGTTTGTCGGTTAACGGTTACAAGGTTGTAGTTCAGGGTCAGGTCCAAGGATTGGGCTTTCGGCCCTACGTCTACCGGTTGGCAAAGACCCTCGGCGTCCTCGGATATGTCCGCAACTCGAGCCGGGGAGTAACCATCTTGGCACAAGGCAGGAACGCCCACCGGTTTCTCGACCAACTCAGACAAGCCCCGCCGCCGCTTGCCGCTATCACATCGTTCCGAATCGCCCGCGTACGGACCCGGTCGTATCGTACCTTCAGCATCGGCTCCAGCCGCACGGAAACGGGGTCTGGCGTCGACGTCCTGCCGGACCTCGCCATCTGCAAGGACTGCCGCCGTGAAATCAAGGACCCGCAGAATCGCCGTTTCGGCTATGCGTTCACCAACTGCACGCAATGCGGGCCGCGCTACACAATCATCCAGCAACTTCCCTATGACCGGCCGAACACAACGATGGCCGGGTTCAAGATGTGCCCACAGTGTCGGCAGGAATACACCGATCCCGCCGACCGGCGCTACCATGCGCAGCCCATTGCCTGCCCAGCGTGTGGACCCAGACTCACGGTCGCTCCAGCTCAGACTCGAGCGTCCCCTATCCAGGCTGTGACAGAGGCCCTGCTCAAGGGAAAGACCGTCGCCATCAAGAGCTTGGGCGGCTTCCAGCTCGCCTGCGACGCCACCGACCGTCTCGCGGTGGCGCGCCTTCGAACGCGCAAGCACCGCCCGGCCAAGCCCTTCGCCTTGATGTGTGAGAGCCCGGCTGTGGCTCGCTTGTTCTGCCGTGTCAACCTGCCCGCCAAAGTGGCGTTACTTTCGGCCGCCGCCCCGGTCGTCCTGTTGCCGAAGTCCCCGCGCCCGAGACTCAAGGTTGCTGACCTGGTTGCTCCGGGCAACTCCCGTCTGGGCGTGATGCTCCCGTACACGCCATTGCACGCAATCCTCTTCGAACGGCTGCGCAGCCGGACCGGGAAACCGGCGGTCCTGGTGATGACCAGCGCTAATCGCCGAGACGACCCGATCATTGCCGAGGAACACAAGCTGGCCGAAGAACTGCCTGGCGTGCCTGACCTGATTCTGACTCACGACCGGCCTATCGCCAACCGCTGCGACGATTCGGTCGTGCTGGCGGAACCGACGGAGTCGTCTCCGCTGGTGCTCGTCCGGCGCGCACGCGGTTACGCACCCCAGCCTGTTCCCCTGGGCCGGATGTTTCACGTGGAACACCCGGTGCTCGCGGTCGGGGGCGAGTTCAAGAACACGTTTACTCTGGCCGCCGACGGCAGGGCGTTCTTGAGTCCCCACCTCGGCACGGTCGCGACCGCCGCCGGAGAGGAGTTCTGGCTCGACACGTTCGCCAAGTACACCAAATGGACCGGCATCCGACCGCAACTCCTGGCCGCCGACCTACACCCCGACTACGCATCGACCCGGCTCGCAGAACGGCTCTCCCGGGACCTCGGATTGCCGCTGGTCAGAATACAGCACCACTACGCGCACATCCTGTCGGTGATGGCGGAGCGCAATCTGGTCGGCCAGGTGCTGGGGCTCGCCTTCGACGGAACCGGGTACGGAACCGACGGCGCGATCTGGGGCGGTGAATATCTGCTCGTTCGGAACGCGGCTAACTGGCAGCGTGTAGGCCACTTAGGCTATCTCGACTTGGCGAATGCCGGCGACGAGGTGGCTGAGCCCGCGCGGGTGGCGAAAGCGTACCTGAAGCAGGCTCGCGCCGCTGGGCAGTCCGGCGCCAAACGCCTAGTTGCGACCGGGGCTTCGGTGTTGCCGACTTCATCAGTCGGTCGCCTGTTCGACGCAGTTGCCGCGCTAACCGGCGTCTGCCGGGTTGCGACCTTCGATGGGCAGGCGCCCGTCGCACTGGAAGCGCTGGCCGACCAAAAAGAGCGGGGTCATTGGTTTTCCCGCGACATTCTCGACCTCACGGTCTCCCCTGCCGTGCTGAGGCCCGGACCCATCCTGCTGAATGTTGCACGTGAAACAGCCGCCGGAGTGAGCCCGGCGACTGTCGCGGCCCGGTTTCACAACACCCTGTCCAAAGCCGTGGTCAGTCTTGCCGAAGTCCTCTGTCGTAGACACGGCATCGCGACCATCTGTCTGTCCGGCGGCTCATTCCAGAACTCCCTGCTGCGCCAGCGAGTCGCAGCCGGGCTCCGTTCTCGCGGACGACGGGTATACTGGAACCAATTGGTCCCGCTCAACGACGGCGGCCTCTCGTACGGCCAGGCTGCCGCCGCGGCCTGCTCGGTAACTTCGCTCCTCGGAGCCTGACGCCGCCCGCCGGGCGACCGTGCCTTTTTCTCCGGCAGCACGAGACTGAACTTGACAGTGAACCCCGTGGGTCTAGAATCCTCGCAGGCAAACTAGCGACCCTACAATCCGTTCCCGGTTGACTGCTGACGCGCCGTCGGCGTGTTGTCCTTCTTGCCGCACGCAACGCCCGCGCGGGAATGTGGACGGATTGGTGGATAACCGGTCGAGGTGTGCTCCTCGACCGCGGTCGTCGAGGCTCTGAAAGCGCAATATTTTCCGAAAGGGGCTGCAGATGGGTGTGGCTGACAGCGGCGTACAACCACGCGTCGGGCACGAGACCCCGCTCGACGCTGAGAGACTCTGGACCGACATTCTCGACTATGTGAAGCCACGCGTAAGTCGAGAAGGATTCGACACTTGGCTCGCCCCAACGCGGGGCTGCGTGTTGTCGAATGGTGTTCTGGCGGTTGAGGTTCCCAATTCTTTCTTTGCCGACTGGCTGAGTCAGCATTATTCGGCCGAACTCCGGGCGGCGCTGTCCAGCGTTTCCCAACAGGAGTTATCGGTCTCTTTCCGCCCGCGGGATGCGGCCGATACCGGCGTCTTGATTCGTCGCGCCCCGGTGCGACGCCCGGTCCCGAGGCAGAACGGCTACCGGCTCCAACCGCATCTTTCCTTTGAGAACTTCGTCGTTGGCGAGTCGAACCGTTTCGCCGTAGCCGCGGCCCGTAGCGTCGCCGAGCGCCCGGGAGCCAACTACAACCCGCTCTTTATCTATGGCGGCGTCGGCCTGGGGAAAACCCACCTGGCTCAGGCAATCGGTAATCTGGCGCTCGCCAAGAAGCCGGGTTTGAAGGTCTACTACACAGCCGCCGACGACCTCTTCCTCGAGCTCATCCAGGCCATCGAAAAGAACACCCGGCTCGAGTTCAAGAACAAGTACCGCGGCCTCGACCTCCTGCTGCTCGACGACATTCACTACCTGGTCGGGAAAGAACGATTGCAGGAAGAAGTCTTCTACATCTTCAACTCGCTCCACGACGCGGGTAGCCAGATAGTGTTCACCAGCGACCGGCCGCCGCAGGATATCCCCGCGCTCGAGGGTCGGCTCACCTCCAGGCTCGGCTCGGGTCTGGTCGTCGACATCCAGCCGCCGGAACTCGAAACACGAATCGCCATCCTCAAACAGAAGGCTGCCTTGGACCGGGCCGATCTGCCTGACGACGTTGCCTACTTCATCGCCGCCCGCGTCCGAACCAGCGTGCGCGCGCTTGAGGGAAGTTGGATACGGCTGCTTGCTCTCGCCTCGCTCGACGACCGTCCCATCACGGTTCCCCTGGCCGAAGAGGCGCTGAAAGACTTGCTGAGGGACGAAGAACCGGTCGACCATAACCGTATCATAAAGGCCTGCGCCGACCACTTTGGTGTGACAGTGAACGATATCACCAATGGTGGCCGCACTAAACAGCTGGCGCTCGCGCGTCAGGTGGCAATGTACGTACTCCGGGCCACGCTCAGTCTCTCGCTGAAGGAAATCGGCGGGCTCTTCGGTAACAAAGACCACACAACCGTGATGCACGCGATCAAACGTGTTGGTGAGTTGAAGACCAAAGATCCAGCGTTCACCGCAAGACTAGAGAAGTTATCAAAGGGGATAAGCCGTGGGGAACCGCGTTGACTCAGAAGTGGACAGGTGCCTGTGTTGTTCCCGCTAACACTAAATCAACATCTATTGCTCAACGCTCTTGCCCACAAACACCTGTCGGCAACAACCTTGCGTGGTTTCCACACAAACCCACAACCCAACAGCAACAACAAGTTCTTTCTCTAAACTAGGGTTTGTTGGATAGGGAAAAGCAAACGGGCAGCGGTTTAGGTAATGTCTGTTTATAAAAGAGCACTATTTATTATACTACATCGAACTGCCGAGCCCGGGTTGGTTTAATTCTCACATCACACCATGGTCCAACATGCTCGTTGTCAGTACCTGTTTGCTGTTCTCGCCATCGCCGCTGATTCCAAAGGAAGCCATCTCCAGCGCGGTTTGCCTACCAACCGCTGGGGTACGAGACCGCCTATACGGCTAGGCCTTAACAACGGGACGCCAGCGGTTGACACGCTACCTTGGCTGACTATGATTACCATCTGGCCACCGAACGGATAGACAATCACAAGAAAGAAGTAAGCAACGAAATGGTCAAACTGAGCGAAGACCCAAAGTACGGGTTCGCCATCGGACGTGTCCGCGCGCTCGAACCGGCCCTGATGGATAGACCCCACTACGAACGGTTCATCCGCACGCGGAGCGGCGAGGAATTCGTGGCGGCCTTGGCGGAAACGGCGTACGGGAGGTTTCTCGAAGGAGGTACGGCGGGCGTGGCGCAGGCGTTTGACCGCGCGGCGCAGGAAAGCGCCGCCTTTCTGTCCGCCTACGCGCTGGACGACTGGCTGGTACAACTGCTCTTGACGCCGGTGACGTTTCGGAGGCTGAAGATTACCCTCAAGAACGCGCTTTCAGAAGGCAAAACCGAAGTTCCAGTCCCGAACCAGTTCGAGGCGACGGAGTGGAATGCGCGCGTCGGCGAAGTCCTTGCCGAAACCAAGGAGGGCTTTGCTAGGGATCGAAACCCGGCGGCCGTCGACGTGGCATTGGACCGGTTGATGCAGGAGATTGAGTTGCAGATCGCCGACTGCAGCGAATTCATGACCGGTTACTTTGGACTGCATGCCGACATGGAGAACCTGCGCACACTGGTCCGGTTGAAGGCAAAGGCGGACGGCGACAAGGACCAGGCGGGGGAGATGGAAGCCGCTTTTCTCCTGGGTGGTACCTTGACACTTGCCGGTTTGCTGACAGCGCTGCCTCAGCCTTGGCCCGCCGTGGTGGAGTTGCTGGCCAAGGCGCCGCCCTACGGCGTCGGGAGCGAATCCTTCCACGACTACCTTGAACAGGGCCGCACAGCGGTCGCCGAGAGGCGTTCGTTCATCCAGATGGAACGACTTGGTCGCGAGGCGGAACTTCGCTACCTGCGCCAGACTCGCTACGCGACGTTCGGGCACGAACCTCTGGTGACCTTTTTCCTGCTGCGCGAGAACGAGTTGCGCAACTTGCGGCTTCTGTACGCCGCGAAGCTGGCCGGCCGCGCGGACGAGGAGATGCAGGACCTGGTAGCCTATGTCGAATAGCGAAGCACCGACTGGCGCCTTAGACAAGCTGGCGACCAGGGTCGGGGTCGTCGGCCGTCCGGAGGTTATCGCACCTTTCCGGGCCGCCGGTTTCGCCGTGTTCCCGGTCGAGCCGGGCCCTGATGCCGGCTCGAAGGTCGAGACTCTGCTGGATGCCGGTCTTACGGTGCTGTTCTATACCGAGGACCTGTCGCCACATTTGGCCGGTTTGTTGGGTCGATATAGCCGGAGCGCAACCCCGGGTCTGGTGATGCTGCCAATGGGCGCGGAGCAACGCGGGTTTGAGCGGCTTCGGGAGATTGTACGACGCGCGGTCGGCGCGGACGTATTTGGACGTACGCACGCGCCGCGGGGAAAGGCGACGACGGTTCACCCTGAAGGAGAGACTAGCGATGACAGAAAGCAATAGCGGAACGATTATCAAAGTTTCTGGACCGCTGGTGGTCGCCGAAGGTCTTGCCGGCGCGAGGATGTACGACGTGGTCAAAGTCAGCGAGAAACGGCTGGTCGGCGAGATCATCGAGCTGGACGGAAACCGGGCCTCAATTCAGGTCTACGAGGAAACCGGAGGCGTGGGTCCCGGCGAGCCGGTCTTCCCAACCTTCGAACCGCTCTCGGTCGAGCTCGGGCCCGGGTTGATAGAATCCATCTACGACGGTATCCAGCGGCCGCTCGACGTCATCCAGAAGCAGGTCGGAGACTTCATCAGCCGTGGCGTCCAGGCGCCACCGCTCGACCACCAGCGGCGCTGGGATTTCACGCCACTCCGCAAACCCGGCGACGTGGTGGAACCGGGCGACATTGTCGGCGAAGTCCAGGAGACCGTACTAGTTCGACACCGGATCATGATGCCGCCGGGCATGTCAGGCGAGGTCGTTTGCATCGGACCGGGCCAGTTCACGGTGGAGGAGCCCGTCGCGGTCATCAAAACCGCCAGCGGCGAACAGCCGCTGAAAATGGCACAGCGCTGGCCGGTGCGCAAGGCACGCCCCTACCGGCGGAGGCTGCAGCCGGACCAGCCGCTCGTAACCGGCCAGCGGGTGGTTGACACGTTCTTCCCAATTGCCAAGGGAGGGACGGCTGCGGTGCCCGGGCCGTTCGGGTCGGGCAAGACCGTCATCCAGCACCAGTTCGCTAAGTGGTCGGACGCGGAAATTATCATCTTCGTCGGCTGCGGCGAGCGCGGCAACGAGATGACCGACGTGCTGCTGGAATTCCCGCACCTCGTCGACCCCAAGTCCGGCGAGCCGCTGATGAAGCGGACCGTGCTGATTGCGAACACGTCGAACATGCCGGTGGCGGCGCGCGAAGCGTCGATCTACACCGGCATTACGCTGGCCGAGTACTATCGCGACATGGGCTACTCGGTGGCACTGCAGGCCGACTCGACCTCGCGCTGGGCCGAGGCGATGCGGGAGATATCCGGCCGGCTGGAGGAGATGCCGGGGGAAGAAGGTTATCCGGCCTACCTAGCAACGCGCGTGGCCGAGTTCTACGAGCGCGCTGGCCGGGTCGTGTGTCTGGGCCGGACCCCGGACGGCAAGGAACAGGAAGGCGCAATCTCGGTGGTTGGCGCGGTGTCGCCGCCGGGCGGTGACCTGAACGACCCGGTGGTCCAGGCAACCCTGCGGGTGGTCAAAGTCTTCTGGTCGCTTGAGGACCGGCTGGCGTTCCAGCGGCACTTCCCCGCCATTTCGTGGTTGAACTCGTATTCGCTGTATGCCGACGTCCTGCGCGAGTCGTACGACCGGATGGCAACGCCGGAATTCATGAAAGACGCGGCTGCAGCCATGCAGCTTCTTGAGAAGGAAGCGGAACTGGAGGAGATTGTCCGGCTGGTCGGCAAGGACACCCTTTCCGCGCAGGACCGGCTGGTACTCGAAGTGGCCCGGTCGATACGGGAGGATTTCCTGCACCAGAACGCGTTCCACGAAGTCGACACCTACGCGTCGCTTTCCAAGCAAGCCGCCATGCTGAGGGCGATACTCCATTTCCACGAGTTGGGCAAAGCCGCTTTGGCGCGGGGTGTCGACATGGAGGCGATCGAGCGGGCCGCGGTTCGTGACCGGATCGCCCGGATGAAGTATCTCACCGAGGCCGAGACGCCGGCGGCAATCGCCCAGACAAGCACCGAGATGGAGAAAGAGCTAGCAGCGTTGGAGGCGGCATGATTCGGGAATACCAGACCGTCGCGTCTATTGCCGGGCCGCTGATGCTGGTTGCCGGCGTGGATGGTGTCAAGTATCAGGAGTTGGTGCAGATCACGCTTCCGTCCGGCGAGGTTCGACGCGGGCAGGTGCTCGAGGTCGAAGGCGACAAAGCGCTGGTCCAGGTGTTCGAGGGCACGACCGGTATCGACGTACCGTCGGCCAAAGTGCGCTTCATGGCCCGCGGTATCACGATTGACCTGTCTCCGGAAATTCTCGGCCGGGTATTCGGCGGCTTGGGCCGGCCGCGCGACGGCGGGCCGGCGATAATCCCGGAACGGCGGGGTGACGTCAACGGCGCGCCGATCAACCCCTACGCTCGCGAGTATCCGGACGAGTTTATCCAGACCGGCGTTTCTCCCATCGACGGGCTCAACACGCTCGTCCGCGGGCAGAAGCTGCCGATTTTTTCCGGCTCGGGCCTGCCGCACAACCGCTTGGCCGCGCAGATCGTACGACAGGCGCGTGTGCTGGGGACGAGCGATCCGTTCGCGGTTGTGTTCGGGGCGATGGGCATCACGTTCGAGGAGGCGGAGTTCTTCATCCGTGACTTCACCCAATCGGGTGCGATAGAACGTACCGTGCTGTTCCTCAACCTCGCGGACGAGCCGGCGATCGAGCGGATCGCGACGCCGCGTACCGCGCTGACCGCGGCGGAGTACTTGGCTTTTGAGGTGGGGATGCACGTCCTGGTGGTGCTGACCGACATGACTAACTACTGCGAAGCGCTGAGGGAAATATCGGCGGCCCGCAAAGAAATCCCCGGGCGCCGCGGTTTCCCGGGCTACCTTTATACCGACCTTTCCTCAATCTACGAGCGTTGCGGGCGCATCAAGGGCCGCAAGGGATCGATAACGATGATGCCGGTGCTGACGATGCCCGAGGACGACAAGACCCACCCGATCCCGGACCTGACCGGGTACATCACCGAGGGGCAGATAATCCTCTCCCGCGCGATGCACCGGCGCAAGATCTCACCGCCGGTGGACGTGCTGCCGTCGCTTTCGCGCCTCAAGGACAAGGGCATCGGCAAGGGCAAGACCCGCGAGGACCACGCCGACCTGTTCAACCAGCTCTACGCCTGCTACGCGCGCGGCAAAGAGGCGCAGGAGCTGGAGATCATCCTCGGCGACGCGGCGCTTACCGAAGCGGACAAACGATACCTCCGCTTCGCGCGGGACTTCGAGGAACAGTACATCGCGCAGGGCGAGCACGAGAATCGAACGGTCGAGCAGACCCTTGACCTCGGCTGGAAACTGCTGGCCATCTTCCCGCGGGGAGAACTGAAACGCGTGCGCGACGCCTATCTTGACAAGTACTGGCATCCGGCCACAGACGGCCAATGACTGATTGCCAATTCCTAGTAGCCAGTGATTAGGAATTGAGCAGTCTCCGCTACTCCGCCGCTCTCTTTGACCTCGACGGCACGCTGATTGACTCCGGTCAGGATATCGTCGAGTCAGTCCGGCGCGCCCTCGGCCAGGTCTTCTCCGACCGCGGCCTTCCGGAAGCCGCGGACGTACTCGTCCTCATCGGCCAGCCGCTCGATGCGATCGTCCGCCAGCTCGGCTACCCGGCCGACGCGGAGAGCACGCTCCGCTTCGCCGAGACCTACCGGGCATACTACGCCGAGCACTTCAACGACAACACGAAGGTCTACCCGGGCATCAAAGAACTGCTTGCCGGCCTGCAGCAGGCCGGCGTGAAACTGGGGCTGGTGACAACGAAGCACCAGTCGCAGGCCGAATTCACGCTGGCGGGCGCCGGGCTCTCTGGCTACTTTGACTACGTTCACGGCTGGCTTGAGGGCCGGCGGCACAAACCGGACCCGGAGCCGGTTCTCGCCGCGTTGAGCCGCCTGGACGCGTCGCCCGGCTCGGCAATCATGGTCGGGGACTCCGAGCTCGACATCGAAGCGGCGAAAGCGGCCGGGGTCGATACCTGTGCCGTGACATACGGATTCAGGCCAGCCTGGTTTCTGAAGTCGTTTCACCCCGATTTTCTCGTCGCGCGGCCTGCCGACATCGGGCCGATTGTCGTGTCGCAGGAGTAGACGCCGGGCGGCGGCTGCCGCACGGTACGGCAGCAGTTGCCGCAAAGGACGTCGGTAACCGGGCGAGACGCGCGGCGGCGGCCGAAGGCGGTGCTGTAACCCGAAGTCGGGCAACAAGATAGGGGACCGCTCGAATGGCGGCGGCGGAACAGGAGCTGCACGAGTGCAGGATTGCGATGGTTCTGATGCAGGCTTGGTTGCCGTGGTCCGTCACCACTTGACTGGGATATGAGTGGAGGTAGAATGCGGCCGATGCCGATTGTGCGGGTTACCAACCGAAGACCAAGAAGGTCGTGGCGAGCACCGGCTCCAGAACGACGAAGCCCCCCAATTACATGACAGCAAGACGATCAAAGCCTGCCTTTCCTTACGTCGCCGACATTGCTTTCCAGGCAGGTGACATTGTCTTCGCCACCGACCGGCAGGGACTGGTCGTCTATTGGAACAAAGAGGCGGAGGAGATTTCCGGCAACAAGACCGAAGAAGTGCTCGGGCAGCCGTATACCCTTGCCTGCCGGATGGAACCGGGCTTCGACGCGCTGGATATCTCGGCGGTGCTCGGCGGGCGCGACTTCGCGGGCGGGGTCCGGTGCCATTCGCGGAGCGGGGGAGAAGCAGCCCTTTACCTTTTTGCGACGGTCGGGCGCAACCGGTCCGGAGAGCCGGCCGGAGTGGTTTTCGTCGGCCGCGACGTCACCGGCCTCTGGCAGGCCGAGGAGGCCGTTCAGGCATCTACCGACAAGTACCGGGTGCTTTTCGAGAACACCCAAGACTCGGTGGCGATTGCCGACATCGACGGCCGGGTGCTTGAGGCCAACCCTGCCTGCTTCCGGCTGTATGGCTACACCGGTGATGATGTCAAGGAAATGAACCTCACCGACGTGGTGGCACCCGAGGACCGTCGCGCGGCCAAGGCGGCGATGGCGAGCTTGGCCGCGGGCAGATCGGTCAGCAAGACCATCCGGATGCGCAGGAAAGACGGCACGAGGTTTGTGGTCGACCTCGTAGCGTCGGTGGTTATGGTCGGAGGCGAGCGTCGGATAATGTCGGTCACGCGCGACGCTACCGGACGGGCCCGCGCCGAACAGGTAGAGAGCCAGTCGGAGCAGATGTACCGTGCAGTGTTTGAGTCGGCCAACGATGCCGTGTTCATCGAGTCGGTCGACGGGCGCATTCTCGACGTCAACCGGAACGGCTGTGAACTGCTCGGGTACCGGCGGGACGAGCTGGCAAGGATGAGCGTTTCGGATTTGGTCCCGGCCGAGGCACGGGCGTGGCTGCCTCACGTGATCGACGCGATTCTCCGCGAGCGGACGTTCCGAACCGAAGCGGTGAACCTGCACAAGAACGGACGCCAGATACCAGTGGAGATGAGCGCCTCGACGATGGAACTGGACGGCAAAACCGTGGTGCTGGCAATTGTGCGGGACATTACGGAGCGGAAGCGGGCCGAGGCCGCGCTGGCGGAGAGCGAAAACCGGTACCGGACTCTGTTTGACGATTCACTGGTGGGCATATACCGGACCTCGCCGGACGGGCAGATCCTGATGGCCAACCCGGCGCTGGTTCGGATGCTCGGCTACGATTCCTTCGCCCAGCTTGCGGAGCGAAACCTCGAGGCGGACGGGTTCGGGCCGCAGTACAGACGCGGCGAGTTCAAGCGGCGGCTTGAGCGTGATGGGCGGATTGTCGGCCTCGAAGTGGGCTGGCAGACGCGCGACGGCCGTACGCTGTTTGTCCGGGAAAACGCGCGCGCGGTGTGCGGACCGGACGGGGTAGTTCTCTACTACGAAGGCACGGTTGAGGACATCGCCGACCGCAAGGCAGCCGAGCAGGCGCTGCGGCAGGAGAAGGAGCTGGCCCACAGCTACCTGGACGTAGCGGGCGTCATCATGGTCGCGCTGGACGAGACCGGTACGGTCAAACTCATCAACCAGAAAGGTTGCATCGTCCTGGGTGGAACGCCCGGCGACATCGTCGGGCGCAACTGGTTTGGCACTTTCGTTCCCGAGCGGCTGCGCTCAGAGGTCAGGCAGGTATTCGCAGGTCTGATGAGCGAACAGCTCGAACCCGTGGAGAACTACGAAAACCCGATTGTGACCTTGCGCGGCGAAGAACGGCTGGTTGCCTGGCACAACGCCCTGTTGCGAGACGAGGCCGGGCGCATCATCGGCACCCTCAGTTCGGGAGAGGACGTTACTGAACGCAGGAAGCTGGCCCAGGAGGCTGCCGCCGCGGCCGCGCAGGCTCAGGCGGTGCTGGATAACTCGCCCGGGGCGATCGCCGCCGAATGCGAAGGGAAGCTCGTCTATGCCAACCAGCGATTCGTCCAGATGTTCGGCTATGAGTCGCCGGAGCAGGTCGTCGGGCGGCCCGTCAGTGAGTTCGACGCGCCGGAGGACCGGGCGACGTTGATGGAGTACAGCCGGATACGCGAGCATGGGGGAGACGCGCCGACCAGCTATGTCTTCCGGGGACTGAAGCGCGACGGTACCACTGCCCCGATGGAAGCCAGAATCAGCACCTACCGGTCGCTTGGCCGACTGCACATACTGGCGTTCATCCACGAGATCGAGCCGGCCCGCGGCGGCCGCTGACCCGGGTCGCCGAGCGAATGGTCACGGTAGTCCCCGTGTTGACATTTTCCCCTGCCTGCCTATCCTGAATTGATGGCGATCCCGTCTGATAGCGCCGGCGATGCGTTCCGCGAACACCTCGGGCGCGCGGCCCGGGCGACTTTCTATCTGCGGGTGCTCTTCTCGCTGGCGCTGCTGGTCCACGCCGGGTTCGGACCCGGGCTCCTGCTCCGTTTTCCGCTCACCGGCAGCAGCTCGGTCGAACCGGTGGCGCAGTTCTACGCGTTCCGGCCGGTAATCTACGCCCTGCTG
>CAZSUX010000011.1:0-23202 GCA_964610135.1 uncultured bacterium
GGGACAGTCCCTCGGAGCGCGAGGACGCGCGGTACAGTCCCCGTTTTCGCGGTCATGTCCCGCGCCGCAGGACTCCTCACCCTGACCCTCTCCTCAAAGAGGAGAGGGAGGGGGGCATGAATCTGCGGAATCTGTGGATAGAACTCCGGCCTTCATCTGCGTAGTCTGCGGATGTCCTTGTCCTGATCTTGGTGGTCTTGGCGGCTCAATGTCGGATTCAGGGTCCCGGTCGCAGTTTGACAGGCTGAGGCCGGACGGTATAGTCCTGTCATGCGTGTGAGTACCGGCCGATACAAGGGCAGGGAGCTTGACTACCCGCGGGCGGGGCTGCGGCCGACCAAGGCCATAACGCGGCAGGCCATGTTCAACATCATCGGTTCGCGGGTGCGCGGGGCGAAGGCCTGTGACCTCTACGCGGGCGGCGGGTCGCTCGGCATCGAGGCGCTGTCGCGGGGCGCGGCATCGGCTACGTTCGTGGAGCAGCAGGCGACCGTATTCCGGTTTCTGCGTGCGAACGTGAAGGATCTCCCGGATGCGACTGTCATGCGCGGGGACGTGCTGCGGGTGTTGAAGAAGCTGGGTGGCGCCGGCTTCGACTTGGTTTTCGCCGACCCGCCGTACATGCACGGGCTGGTGCAGGCGACCATCGACCGGGCAGCGGAGTTCGACATCCTTGGCCCGGACGGGTGGTTCGTGGCCGAGCATCACCGACAGGAGATGCCGTCTCCGCCGGAGAACTGGGAGACGATCAAGCAGGGAACGTACGGAGAAAGCCTGGTGAGCGTGCTGAGGAGGGTTTCGTGAGGCGGACGAAGTCAGAAGTCAGAAGGCAGAGTGCGGAAGGCAGAAGCAGCGGACCGAAGTGAGATGTTAGATGGAAGATGAAAGATGTGAGATGTTCGAGCAGACGAAGGCAGAAGTCAGAGTGCAGAAGTCCGAGAGCCGGCGTGACGGAGTCCGGCCAGTTTGCTGAGGAGGACCCAATGAGACGGACGAAGGCAGAGGGCAGAAGTCAGAAGGCAGGAGGCAGACTGACTGAGCTGAAGCAGAGGATTGCCGTCTATCCCGGCAGCTTTGACCCGATAACACTGGGCCATCTGGACGTGGTCAAGCGGGCGGTCCATCTCTTCGACAAGGTAGTTGTCGGCGTGGCGAGCCGTCAGGAGAAGCACCCGCTGTTCTCTTGGGCGGAGCGCGTCCGGCTGGCGAGGGAAGTAGTGAAGGGGATGGACGGGGTTACGGTTCAGGGCTTCGACAGTCTGCTGGTGGAGTTCGCGCAGCAGGAGCGCGCGCAGGCTATCATCCGCGGGATGCGCGCGGTGATGGATTTCGACTATGAGTTCCAGATGGCGCTGACCAACCGGAAGCTGGCACCGGCAGTCGAGACCATCTTCTTCGTGCCGTCGGAGCGATACTTCTACCTCAGTTCTTCGCTGGTGCGAGAGCTCGCGGCCAAGGGCGGTGAGCTGAGCTGTTTCGTCCCGGAGCCGGTGGTGAAGGCACTTCGAAGGAAATTGAGAAAGTAACCGGCGCAAGTCAAAAGGCAAAAGCCAAGAGCCAAAACGAGGATGAAGGCGTGCCATGCGATTCGTTGACGAGGTCGTAATCCAGGTGCGGGCCGGGTCCGGCGGGGACGGCTGCGTTTCGTTCCGGCGGGAGAAGTTCGTTCCCAAGGGCGGGCCGGACGGCGGCGACGGCGGTGACGGCGGTTCGGTCGTGCTGTGGGGCAACGGTTTCCTGCAGACACTCGCCGACCTTGAGTACCACCGTTTCTACAAGGCCGGCGCCGGCGGGCACGGGAGGGGCGCGAACCGGCATGGTTCGAAAGGCGAAAGCGTGCGCGTGCCGGTGCCGCTCGGCACGGACGTGTTCGATGCCGGGACCGGAGCGAAACTGGGTGAGATTCTCCTGGACAAACAAGAACTGGTAGTGGTGCGAGGCGGCAGAGGGGGACGGGGCAACGCCAGGTTTGCCACCTCGACCAACCAGGCGCCGCGGCGGTTCGATCCGGGCACGCCTGCCGAGGAACGAAAGGTCAGGCTCGTGCTCAGGCTGGTGGCCGACGTCGGTATCGTCGGGCTGCCGAACGCGGGCAAATCAACGTTGCTGTCGCGGCTGACCAGGGCCAACCCCAAAGTCGCGAGCTACCCGTTCACGACACTGACGCCGAACCTCGGCGTGATGCAGACCAAAGACGTGCGGTTCACAGTTGCCGATATGCCCGGAATCATCAAGGGCGCACACGATGGCAAAGGACTCGGCTTCGCGTTCCTGCGGCACATCGAGCGGACGCGCATGCTCGTGTTCGTCATCGATGCGGCGACGGGCCATCCCAAGCGCGACTATGCCGAGCTGATGGATGAGATTGGCAGCTACAATGAGGAGATTCTGAAGCGACCCCGGGTTGTCGCCCTGAACAAGGTTGACCTGCTGACCGGGCGCAAACCTGCCATCCGGCTCGACGCCGAGCGGGTCTGGGTGTCGGGCCTGACCGGCGATGGGATCGACGAGCTGCGGAAGTTGATTGACCGGCTCTTCCCCAGGAAAGCATAGGTTGGCATGAACGAGGCGTTCGTTGACCTCTACGCAGTGCAGCGGATGAACGAGACGCGGCTGAAGAACCTGCTGGCCCGTTTCCGAACGCCCGAGTGCGTGTTCGATGCTGGCGTGGACGACTTGCTCGGGGTCAAGGGTGTAGACAAGGAGCTTGCCTCGGGAATCCGCTCATATCGCCGCAGTGACGAGACCGCGCGGCGGCTGAAGGCGGCACAGGCGCTTGGTATCAGGACTATCGGCTACACTGATGAAGACTACCCCGAGAATCTGAAGAAGCTCGCGCACATGCCGCCGGTGCTGTTCGTGCGAGGCGAGCTTCGCCTGGAGGACACAACCGCCGCGGCGGTCGTGGGCACGCGGATACCGTCGCACTACGGCCGGCAGGTTGCGGAGAAGCTGGGACGCGAACTGGCGCAGCACGGCGTCACGGTCGTCAGCGGACTGGCGCGGGGCGTCGACACGTTCGCGCACAAGGGCGCACTCGAAGGTGGCGGCCGGACCCTAGCCGTGCTCGGCTGCGGGCTCGACGTCGACTACCCGCCGGAGAATGGAAAGCTCTATGATATCATCAGCGCGCAAGGCGCGGTCATTTCGGAGTTCTCGTTCGGGGTCGAGCCGTCGGCGTTCAACTTCCCGAAACGGAACCGGGTTGTGTCGGGCCTGTCTCAGGTGGTCGTTGCGGTCGAAGCAGGGGAGAAGTCAGGGGTTCTGAACACCGTGGGCTGGGCGAACGACCAGGGACGGACCGTGTTCGCGGTCCCCGGCAACATCACGTCGCCGCAGAGTCTGGGCATCAACCGGCTGCTGAAGAACGGGGCGAGACCGCTGCTCTCGGTCGACGACGTTCTGCAGGAACTGGGCGTGGCGAAGCGAGCCGAGCAGCGGTCAAAGGTCGAAGTCGCGGCCGAGGAGAAGCCGGTGATGGAGTTCCTGACCGCGGAGCCGATGCACGTGGACGAAATCTGCGAGGGGCTGGGGATACCGATGGCCGGACTGCTTTCGGTGCTGATGCAGCTTGAGATCAAGGGGCTGGTCCGACAGCTGCAGGGCAAGTTCTTCGTGAAGGAGTTTTGACCGGAAGAGGACTGGTGATCCTGTGATCCAGTGGTCAAGTGGAGTGCCCGGAGTCCTGTGTCCCGTACTGGAACACTGGACCACTGGGACACTCGTTCACCCTTCGAAGTCGAGCGCGATGTCCGCGGCCGGAGCCGAGTGAGTGATGGCTCCGACCGAGATGTAGTCAACGCCGGTTTCGGCAATCCGGCGTACGTTCCCCAAAGTCACGCCGCCCGACGCCTCGAGCTTCGCCTTGCCGTGGGCTAGGGCGACCGCCTTCTTCATCTGCGCCGCCGTCATGTTGTCGAGCAGGATGCGCTTCGCGCCGGCCGTCAATGCCTCTCCTACATCGGCGAGCGTCTGCGTCTCAGCTTCAACCGGCAGTCGGCTCCGACGGCAGCGCTCGATGGCGGTCGTGATCGAGCCGGCAGCGGCGATGTGGTTGTCTTTGATTAGAATCATGTCGTAAAGGCCGGTGCGGTGGTTGGTGCCGCCGCCGCAGCGAACCGCATACTTCTCAAGCTCTCGCCAGCCCGGAGTTGTCTTGCGCGTGTCGAGGATGACGGCCCTCGTACCGCGGACCGCGTCCACGAATCGCCGGGTTGCGGTTGCCATTCCGGACAGCCGTTGGATGAAGTTGAGGGCGGTGCGTTCGGCGGCGAGGATTAGCCGGGCCCGGCCCTGGACTGAAGCCAGCAACTGATTCTTCCCGTACCGAGCGCCATCCTTCAGTTTCGGAGCGAACCGGATAGACTGGTCGAGGGTGAGAAAAACCTGGCGGCACACGTCGATGCCGGCCAGGATGCCATCCGTACGGGCGACCAGTTGGGCACGGCAGAACCGGCCTGCTGGGACCGTCAGACGCGAGGTAGCGTCGCCGGGGCCGATATCCTCGGCCAAGGCGATCCTGATGAGCTGCGGGGTGGTCATCGGACGTTTTCGGAAAGCCGACTCGCGAGGCGGCTGAGACGCGCCGGTATCAGCGCTGTTTCTTCTGGTCCTTTTCGGCGCGCGCCTTGGCTTCAGCCTCCAATCGGGCGCGCTTCTCCGCGAGCTTCCTTTCCTCTTCCTCAAATTCCTTGCGCTCGGCCTCGGCGCGGGCTTTGGCTTCGGCCTCCGCTTGGGCGCGCTTGCGTTCCTTTTCGGCACGGGCTTTGGCCTCGGCCTCTAGTTTGGCGCGCTGCTCGGCAACATGGCGTTCCTTTTCGGCGCGGGCCTTGGCTTCGGCTACCTCTTTGGCCCGCAATTCGGCCAGCTTCCTCTCGGCCTCGGCGCGAGCCTTGGCCTCGGTTTCCTCTTTGGCGCGGTGCTCAGCGAGCTTACGTTCCTCTTCCTCGAGTCCTTTGCGCTCTGCCTCAGCGCGAGCCTTGGCCTCGGCCTCTTCTTTGGCCTGTTGCTCCGCTAGCTTGCGTTCCTCTTCGGCGCGAGCCTTGGCCTCGGCCTGCCGCCGGGCGCGCTTCTCCGCCAGCTTCCGTTCCTCTTCCTCGAGTCGCTTGCGTTCCTCTTCGGCGCGTGCTCTGGCCTCGGCTTCCTCTTTGGCGCGCTGTTCCTCTTCACGCTTCCTGCGTTCCTCTTCCTCTTTTCGTTTGCGCTCAGCCTCGGCGCGTGCTCTGGCCTCGGCTTCCTCTTTGGCGCGCTGCGCGGCGAGCCTTTGTGCCTCTTCCTTGCGCTTGCGCTGCGCCTCAGCGTAGGCCTTGACCTGAGCCGCCAGTTGGGTTCTCTTGTCAGCGAGTTTGCGCTCCTCTTCCTTCCGCTTGTTGTCCTCGTCGGCGTGGGCCTTTGCCTCGGCTTCCACCCGTGTCCGTCTGTCGGCCAGTTTGCGCTCGTCTTCGGCGAGTTTTCGGCGCTCCCCGTCGATACGGGCCTTGGTTTTGGCGCCGTCCTTTTCGCGCTGCTGGGCCAGCTTGCGTTCCTGCTCCTCGAGCCGCTTGATTTCCGCCTCGGTTTGAGCCATCGCCTCGGCTTCCTCCCGTGCGCGCCGCTCGGCGAGTCGTTGTTCCTCTTCCTTGCGCTTGCGTTCGGCCTCGGCGCGGGCCTTGACCTCAGCTTCTTCCTTGGCGCGTTGCGCGGCGATCCTTTGCTGTTCTTCCTTGCGCTTGCGTTCGGCCTCAGCGCGGGCCCTGGCTTCGGCCTCTTCCTTGGCGCGCTGCGCGGCAATCCTGCGTTCCTCTTCTTCTCTCTTCCTGCGCTCCGCCTCAGCGCGGGCCTTGGCCTCAGCTTCTGCCCGGGCGCGCTGTGCGGCGAGTCTCTGTTCCTCTTCTTTGCGCTTGCGCTCAGCCTCGGCGCGGGCCTTGGCCTCAGCTTCTTCCTTGGCGCGCTGTGCGGCGGTTCTCTGTTCTTCCTCTTTGCGCTTGCGTTCGGCCTCGGCGTGGGCCTTGGCCTCGGCTTCCTCCTGCGCGCGCTTGCGTTCAGCCTCGGCGCGGGCCTTGGCCTCGGCCTGCAGCTTGGCTCGTTTCTGGGCAAGTCTCTTCTCTTCTTCCTCAAGTTCGAGCTCTTCCTTTGTGCGCGGCGGCGCGGGCTTCCGTGCTTCCTCCTGTCGCCTGCGCTCGGCGTCGGCACGGCCCTTGGCTTCAGCAGCTTCCTCCCGGGTCCGCCGTTCCGCGGCCTCGCGTTCTGCCTTTGCCTTGTCGGGGACGGTCGGCGTCTCAACCGCCACTGCTGGCGCAGGTTTCGGGGCCGCCTCTTGTTCCTTGGCCGGCTGCTGGGGAAAGAGGATCTCGCGGACCTTGCCGACCAGCACCGGCGCATCGTACGGCTTGGGAATGAAGGCACTCGCGCCCATATCGAGACCGCGGCGAACGTCCTCGGGTGACGACCGAGCACTCAATATGACGATCGGGGTTTTCGCCAACCCGCTCGACTTGAGTAGCTGGCAGACCGAGTAGCCGTCCATCTTGGGGAGTATCAGGTCGAGAATGACGAGGTCAATGTCAGCCTGGCGCGCGGTCACGACGGCCTGGAAACCGTCAGCCGCCGTGATCACGTCGAAGCCTTCTTTCTCAAGTCGGCTCTTGACCATTTCGCGCAGGCCGGCATCGTCCTCAACTACGAGAATCTTCTTCTTGGTGTTGGTCACGCGTCCTCCTTGATAGGCAGGATGAAATTGAACCAGGCTGCCTCGCCGAAGTTGCTCCGAGCCCAAACCCTACTGCGGCGCATCTCAGCTACCGTGCAGCCTTCTGCGAGGCCCAGGTTGTTGCGCGGCTGCATGGTCTGCAGTATACCGCGCGGCTAATGGGATAGTCAAATTCTCCGCGACGCCGCCGTGAACGGACAGGTTGCAGGCGGCGACGCTCACGAACTCTCCTTGGTGGGCAGTGTGAAATGGAATCTGGTCCCCTTACCCAAGGTGCTTTCTGCCCAGACCTTGCCGTGATGCAGCTCAATAATCGAGCGGACGATGGCGAGGCCCAGCCCGATTCCAGGGACATGCGGGTCGATACACTCGAACTTGCCGAAGATGCGGTCGAGGAGCTCTGGCGGAATGCCGTTTCCGTCGTTAGAAACCGTAACCTGAACGTGGCCGGTGTTGGGGAGGATTCCCCTCTCGGCCAGCACTTCTGCGCCCGGGTCAACGAGCTCGATGCCGATGCGAATCGTCCCGCCCGGCGGTGAGTACTTGATCGCATTGTCCAGGAGGTTGATCAGGACCCGGAGGAGCCGGTCCCGGTCTCCCATCACCGGCGGCAGGCGCGACGGGATGTTGCGTTCGACGGTAAGATTGCGCTTGCTGACAAGAGGGGAGAGACTCTCGGTTGCGGTGGACAGCAACTCCGGCAGGTCAAGCGCGTCACAGCGCAGGACGACCTCGCCCGAGTCCATCCGGGAGGCTTCGATCAGGTTGTCAATCATCCGGTTGAGCCGGTCGATCTCCTCGCGGGCGACGGTCAAGTAGCGGAGCTGGCGTTCATCGAGCCGGCCGGCCGCGGTTTCCGACAGCAGTGACACCGCCTCCTTGATGGACGCCAGCGGCGTGCGGAGGTCGTGGGAGACCATCGCCATCAGGTCGGTGTGTGCGCGTTCGGTCTGCCCGGGCGGCGCGCAGTCAGATGCTCCCCTGCATTGGGACGCGGGCTCCGAGCGCAACCCGGCCTCGGGACTGAAGATACGACCCGTCATCGCTATCCGAAGTCTAGCCCTTGGCCGGTCTTTGTCAACCACGGAAGGGTGTTGACTAGGACTATCGTTTTGGCATAGTTGTGGCGGGGACGGCAACTATGACTCCTTCGGTTCGTTCGCTCGGACTCGGCCTGCTCTTGGCCGGCGTCGCGCTGGCCGGCTGGCAGCCGATTGACTCCATTGCCAATCGGGATACGAGCGACATCAGTGGCCAGAGCAACGCTAGGAGCGTGGCCACTGATGTCGCCGGCAACGTCCACGTGATCTGGCGAGGGAGGGTAGCCGGCACTTGGCAGCCCTGGTATTCATACCGTGACGCGTCCACCGGTGAATGGAGCCGAGACACGATTCTGCGTGTTGTCTCAGGCGGGGTTGCAGACCCCGCCTGTGTTGCCGGCCCTGACGAGTCTTTCTACGTCGGCTGGAACAACGGCGCGTCGGGCACGCTCCACCTGCTCAGACGCGACAGCGCAGGTTTGTGGTCTGAGCTCGATTCGGTCTCGGGGCAGCAAGGCGACAGCATGGTGTCGGTGTGCGCCGACGACAGCGGGGCAGTACACGCGGTGTGGCGAGGGAGCGACCTGGCCGGTTCTCTGGTCTGCTACGCCTCGCACACCGATACCGGGTGGAGCAGGCCGGAAACCCTGACTGCCGGCGGTGTGCACGGATCGTGGCCCTCGATCGCCTGCAGTCCTGGCGATACCGTCATGGCAGTCTGGGTCGGTTCGTCCGGCCAGTCGATAGTCTCCCGCCGGCGCGTGGCTGGCTCTTGGCTGGCCCCGGAGGTTGTCTATGACGGCGCAGCCGCGAATCCCTGCGTGACTTGGGGCGCGGACAGTTTCCAGGTTGCATGGTTGAGTGGCTACTACCCGGCCCAGCACGTTCTCGTTCGTTCGCGCTCGGCCTCCGGCTGGGCCGACACCACGAGGCTCAACATCCGGGGTGTGGGGCAGCCCGGTGTGTCGATTGCAGCGGAGACGAACGGCGCGCTGCACGTTGCGTGGTCGGGCTACGACTTCGGTAGTCCGAATCGGGTCCAGGTGCAGTACCGGCCTCGGCCGGCCAGCAGCCCTTGGCAGAATCCCGAGAGTCTGACCACTTTCACGACCGGCGACAGACAACGCGTGACACTCACTGCTCGTGACGGCTTGGTGCAGGTCGCCTGGACGGATTGGGCTACGCTTTCGTCACCACCTACCGTCCGGCTTCGGCGGTATGAACGATTGCACGATGTCGGCGTGATGAGAATCGTGCAGCCTTCCGACACTGTTGACTCGGGGGCGGTTGTGCAGCCGGCGGCGTGGGTGAAGAACTACGGTGACATCGGAGAAAGCAGCGTAACGGTCAGGTTCAACTTCGATGGCTACGCAGACTCCGAGACGCTGTCATCACTCGTTCCAGGCGAGACGGCTTGGGTTGGATTCGATCCTGTCGCCGTGGACGTTCGCGGCTGGAAGGTCACCGCATGCTCGACGAGCCTCGCCGGCGATGCCAATAGGGGGAACGATGCTGCGCGGGATTCGTTCTTCGTGAGGGTCCGTGATGTGGGCGCGGACAGCATCCTCGCTCCAGCCGACACGATACACGACACGCTACTGATACCTCGCGTTCGCGTGCGGAACTGGGGTAACGTCACGGCTGACGCCGCTGTTCACGCCTGGATTGCCGGCACAACCTACCATGACTCTCTGACCGTCCAGCTCAGTGCCAACGGCGATTCCGTGGTGAATCTTGACCCGTGGAGGACGGAACTCGACACGTACGTGTTCCGGTGTTCGGTTGCCTGCCCGTTGGACGCGCATGCCGAGAACGACACCCTGAGTAGACGTTTCCGGGTTGTCGTGTCAGACGTTGGTGTTACCGGGATCATCGCGCCGACCGATACCGTGGACTCGGCTCAGTTTGTCATACCCGCAGCAGTCGTCCGCAACTTCGGGGTCACACCGGCAACGTTCGACGTGCGTTTGCGTATCGGCTCACTCTACAGCGGCACCGTCCCGGTGAATGCGCTGAAGCCGGAAAGCAGCATAGTAGTGTCTTTTGATGAGTGGCAGGCCCGTGAACGTGGCATGCTCTCTGCGTGCTGTTCTACGATGCTGGCTGGCGACCGCGACCCAACCAATGACATCATGTGTTGTTCAGTATTCGTCCGAGTTGAGTCGCTTGAGAACAGGCAGTGGAAGGAACTCAAGCCGGTGCCGCTCGGGTCATGGAGAAGGCCGGTGAAGGACGGCGGGTGTCTGGTTGCAGTCGAGGATGGGTTGATTGCCCTGAAGGGCTCGAACACGCGGGAGTTCTACCGGTATGAGGCGACCGCGGATTCGTGGATGACGCTTGCCGGCATGCCTCCTGGCGACAGTGGGCGCCGGGTCAGGGCCGGCGCTGCGCTTTGCTGGGACGGCAACACCGCGGTGTATGCCCTGAAGGGCAACAACACTCGTGAGTTCTGGCGCTACGACATCGCCGCCGACTCATGGTGCAGGCTGGCAGGCATACCTGAACACACGACACGCGTGAGACACAGCAGCGGGCTCGTCTTCCTGCCGGCCACCGACTCAGGCAAGGTGTTCATGGTCAAAGGCGGCAACTGCCGTGAGTTCCTCGCGTACCTGGTCGGACAGGATGAATGGCATTCTCGGCGGTCCCTGCCGGCCGGGCCGGACAGCACACGTGCCAGACACGGTACGTGTCTGGCCCTGCTCGGCGGGCGCATCTTCTGCCTGAAAGGCGGAACGTGCGAATTCTACGAGTACTTTCCCAACGGCGATTCGTGGCGAGGAAGGGCTCGCCTGCCCCGCCTGGGCCGCGGCAACCGTAGACGGAATACTGGGAATGGCGCAGCGCTGTCATCCGACGGCAGCCGGTTCCTGTATGCGTTCAAAGGCGGGTCCAGCAACGAGTTCTGGCGGTACGATGCAGGCGCCGACTCCTGGATTCAGTTTGACGACATACCCGCGGGCAGCCGGCGGCGCAACGTTGGCCGCGGCGGAGCGCTGGCCTGGCACGGCGGCCGCGCCTACGCCCTCAAGGGCAGCGGGTCATGCCAGTTCTGGATTTTCGACCCGTTAGCTACTCCGTTGACATGTCCGCAACCCGGGCGTGACGTCACCGTCGAAGCCGCGATTGCACTCCTGCCGGCCAACCGCCGCGCGCCGGGGTTGCTGCGCTGCGGTCGCCGTGCCGCGTTCTCGGTACCTGAAGGTACGAGAACGGTTCTAGTTATCGACGCGGCGGGGCGGGTTGTCTTCCGCAGCGCTGCAGCACGTCCGTTCACGGACGTGTGCTTCAGTCGACCGGGCGTGTTCTTTGTGGTGATGGCGGGCGACTCTGGGTCGTCCGTCACTAAGTCGATGGTTGTCCGCTAGCCGGCCTACGGCGTTCCGACCGGGAGAGTCACTGAGAAGGTCGTGCCGGCGCCGGGGGTGCTTCGCACCCCGACATCGCCGCCGTGGAGCAGGACGATATGCTTCACTATCGACAGGCCGAGACCGGTGCCGCCAAGCTGGCGGGAGCGGCTTTTGTCCACGACGTAGAAGCGTTCGAACAGCCGACAAAGATGCACGGGTGCGATGCCCGGGCCGGTGTCGTGGACCTTGATAACCGCTGTGCCGTCGCCGCGGCTGAGGGAAAGTTCGACCTCTCCCTTGTCGGTGTACTTGACCGCGTTGCCGAGCAGGTTGATGAAGACCTGTTCCAGCTTAAACCGGTCGGCGCGGATCGGGCTGCCGGCTGCGGTCGCCGACAACTTGAGCTCCAGCCCTTTGTCATTCGCTGCTTTCTCGAACAGCTTGATCACCTGCCCGGCGACGTCACTCAGATCTACGTCCTCAAGCTGGAGTTCGGTCCCGCGTTCCTCGAGTTCGGACAGGGTGAGCAGGTCCTGCACGAGACTGACAAGCCGTTCAGTGTTGCGGATGATGGTCTCGAGGTAGGGTCGATTGGCTTGGTCGATGGTCGGCTGCATGGTCTCGGCGAAGCCCTTGATTGCGGTCAGCGGCGTGCGGAGTTCGTGAGAGACGTTCTGGACGAAGTCCCTTTTGACCTCGGCGGTGTGGCTGATTTCCGTGATGTCGTGGAGGGTGAGGACCAGCCGCTCGGCGGCGGGCAGGAACCCGGCGCTGCAGACGTAGTCGCGACCGCCAAGGTCACAACGCTGCGTGGCCATAGACTGGCCCGGGCCTACGGATTTGACCAGCCCGGCGACGTGGGGGTCGCGGATTACCTCCCAGTAGTGCTTCCCGACCACGTCCCGATCGGCGCAGATGCGCCGGAAGCTCTCGTTGGCAAGTACGATAACCCCTGAGTTGTCAAGCACGGCCAGTCCTTCCTGAATCGAGGCGATGACCGTATTCAGTGCCTCGCGCTGGCGCGTGAGGTCGGCAACCAGCTCCTGGGTGCGGAAGGCCATTTGGTTGAAGTCATCGCCCAGTTCGCGAAGCCGCCCGCGCCTTCCCGGCATGACGCGCACGTCAAAGTCTCCCGCGCTCAGCTTGCGGAATGCCGCGGTTAGGTCGCGCATCGGTCGCACGGTGCTGCGGGCAATGAGATACGACACGACGCCCGCGGCGACCGTTACAGCGGCGGCAGTCCCCAGCACGAGCGGGCCGCGGCCGGTGCCGTGGGCAGCGATCAAGCCGGCGACCAGCAGGACGACGATGATCGCCAACTGGATGGCGAACAGCCGGAGCAGGATGTAGCGCTTCAATCGCTGAGCTTGTAGCCGACACCGCGCACGTTCTCGATGAGACGGCCGGCCTTTCCCAGCTTCTTCCTCAGGTTGGTGATGTGAACGTCGATCGTCCGATCGAGCACTGCCTTCTCATCACCCCAAAGCCGGCTGAGGATTTCATCCCGGGAGAAGACCCAGCCCCGGCGTTCGGCGAGGATGGACAGGATTTTGAACTCGGTCGTAGTGAGATCTGTCTTCCTGCCTCCGACCGTGACCTCGAACCGGTTAGGGTCGATGATGACGTCCTGCGGCAGTTCAATCACGTCGCCGGTGCGCCGCTGCTCGGAGCGGCGGAGCACAGCCTTGACCCGTGCGACCAGTTCCTTGGGTGAGAAAGGCTTGGTGATGTAGTCGTCGGCGCCGATTTCCAAGCCGAGGACGCGGTCGAACTCTTCTCCGCGCGCAGTCAGCATGACGACCGGCACGTGTGCGGTGCGGTTGTCCCGCTTCAGGTCCCGGCAGACGTCGATGCCGTCGGCGTCGGGCAGCATCAGGTCGAGCACCACCAAATCGGGTAGACTCGAGGCGAGCGCTTTCTGGAAACTGTCGGCGTCTTTGTAGGCGCGAACCGCGAATCCGGCCTTGCTCAGGTGGAGCGAGACGAGTTCGAGAATGTCGGGTTCGTCGTCAACGACCGCTATCAGACGACTCAATGATCTGGGTCTTGGGGCTCGCCCTTGCCGTGCTTGATGACCTGCCCGGTCACGATATAGATGACGTCCTCGGCGACGTTGGTGGCAAGGTCGGCGATTCGTTCGAGATTGAGCGAGACCATCATCAGCTTGAGTGCCCGGTCGATCGTGGCGCCGTTGGCATTCATGACCTTCGCCAGGTCCCGTTTCACCGTATCGTTCAACTCGTCGACGACCGTATCCCGGGCGCAGACCGACCGGGCAAGCTCGGCGTCGGCACGGGTGAAAGCGTCCAGCGCGTCCTTCAGCATAGCAATGGCGTGCTCGGCCATCTTGGGAATGTCCACCAGCGGCTTCACCGCCGGCTTGGTCATCAGGAACTGGGCGGCCTCGGCAATGTTGACCGCGTGGTCGCCGAGCCGTTCGAGGTCGTTGTTGATCTTGATGACCATCACCAGGGTGCGCAGGTTCGAGGCCTCGGGTTGATAGAGCGCAACCAGGTTGATGGCCGCATCCTCGTTCTCGATTTCCAGCCGATTGACGCGGTCCTCATCCGGGCCGATGACCTGCTCGGCCAGCGCCGGGTCCTTGTTGACCAGTGCCTTGACGCTGTTTCCCACCATCTCTTCGACGATGCCGGCCATCGTGAAGAGCTGCTGCTTCAGTTCGGCGATTTTGCCTTCGAGTGCGGTCACGGGTTGCTCCTCATACGCCAGATTATGGCTCGAATCTTGACAGGTTCAAGAGAAAACATTGCTCTGGGCCGGCTCATCCGAACTTGCCGGTCAGGAAGTCCTCGGTGCGTTTGTCCTTCGGCTTAGTGAAGACGTGGTCGGTGCGGCCAACCTCGACCAGCTCGCCAAGCATGAGGAAAGCGCACCAGTCGGAGACGCGGGCCGCCTGCTGCATGTTGTGGGTGACGATGACCACTGTGTAGTCCTGCTTCAACTGCCTGATGAGTTCTTCAAGCCGCGCGGTCGAGTTGGGGTCGAGGGCGGAGGCGGGTTCGTCGAGCAGTATAATCTCCGGTTCCACCGAAAGGCAGCGGGCGGTGCAGAGGCGCTGCTGCTGGCCGCCGGACAGCGAGAAGGCGTTGTCGTGGAGCCGGTCCTTCACTTCATCCCAGAGGTTGGCATGGCGCAACGCCCGTTCTACCCGCTGCTGGACGTCGCTATGGCTGCCCATCCGGTGTATGCGTGGGCCGAACGCGATGTTCTCGTATATCGATTTTGGAAACGGGTTCGGCTTCTGGAAGACCATACCGACCCGCTTGCGCAGCTCGATGACGTCGGTCGAGTCGGCGAAGATGCTCTCGCCGTCGATGACGACATCGCCGGTGACGCGGGTGCCCAGTATCAGGTCGTTCATCCGGTTGATGGTGCGAAGCAGGGTGGATTTGCCGCAGCCGGATGGGCCCATGATGGCAGTTACGGCGTTGGGCGGGATGGCGAACGTCACGTCTTTCAGGACGTGGTTGTCGCCGAACCAGAGATTCAGCTTCTCGACTGCTATCTTGGTTTGTCGGTTGTCGACTGGCGAATGTCGGATGGGCGCTGTCATTTCCATGCCATCCTCCAAAGCCGGATACCGAGCACATTCGTCAATCGGCGTTCGAGAATCGTCATTCTTCTAGACCTGCCATTTGTTAGAAGACGCGGAGCGCAGCCGGAAGGCAAAGGCCACACCATCAAAAGCGAGCACGAACACGAGCAACACAATGGCAGTACCAAACGCGATCGGCCTGACTTTCATCATCTGGTCGTGCTGGGTCGAAAGTGTGAAGAGGTGGTAGGGAAGGGCCATGAACTTGCTCGTGAGTGAGTTCGGCAGCTGCCTGGTATAGTACGTGACGCCGGTGAAGAGTATCGGCGCGGTCTCGCCCATGGTGCGGGCAACTGCCAGCAGAATGCCGGTCAGGATGCCGGGGAAGGCGTAGGGCAGGACGTTGTGGCGTATCGCCTCCCATTTGGTTGTGCCCAGGGCCAGCGCGCCTTCGCGGAACGAGCCGGGGATGGCACTGATTGCCTCCTCGGCGGTGGCGATAATCCAGGGCAGGTTCATAAGGCCGAGTGTCAGACCGGATGCGAGAATCGAAAGTCCCAGCTTCAGGGCCGAGACGAAGAGCGCGACCCCGAACAGACCGTACACAATTGAAGGGACGCCGGCAAGACTGCGGATGGAACTGCGGATTGCCCGAGTCAGCAGATTCACCCGTGCGTACTCAGAGAGATAGATGGCCGAGCAGACACCGACCGGAACGGAGAAGAGGAGAGAAACGAACGTGACCAGCACGGTGCCGATGATGCAGGGCCAGATGCCGCCTTCGGTCATGCCGTGGATCGGAGGCTGGGTGAGGAAGCGCCAGCTTATCACGCCCAGCCCGTTGCGGAACAGGTAGTAGAACATCAGCACGATGAAGCCCAGGAAGACCACCAGCGGCACAGCCAGTGCCCAGAAGCCGAGGTTGCTCGTGAACCGGGTGCGGCGGAGTTTCCGTGCAGGAAGTGAACTAGTGGTCATGTCGTCCAGTGGTCAAGTGTAGAATCCGACGTCTCCGTGTGCCGGACTTCGAAAATGGGGACAGTCCCCCGGAGCGCGAGGACGCGCGGTACAGTCCCCATTTTCACAGCGTGAAACTCCGTTTCGCGCGCTTGATCAGCGACTCGGCAATGAGGTTGGTGCCGAGCGCGATGAGGAAGAGCACGAACCCAAGGGCGAAGAGCGAGTAGTAGTGACTGGTGCCGAATACCGATTCGCCCAGCTCAATGGCAATCGTCGAGGTGATGGTGCGGATCGGGTCGAAGAGCGAGTGCGGGATTATGGCGGCGTTGCCGGCGACCATCATCACCGCCATGGTCTCTCCTACCGCCCGGCCGAACCCGAGCATCACCGCTGCGAGTATCCCGGACCGGGCTGAGGGCAAGACCACGCGGAGCGCGGTCGTCCACGGTGTGGCGCCAAGCGCGTACGCGGCCTCACGGTAGGAGTGAGGTACGACCCGCAGGGCGTCATCCGACACCGAGATGATGGTCGGCAATGACATCAGTCCGAGCAGCAACCCGGCGTTGAGCAGGTTGAGACCGGAAGTAGTGTGGAACGTCCGGGCAATGAGCGGGGCCAGCACCACCAGGCCGAAGAACCCGAGTACTACGGACGGGAATCCGGCGAAGAGTTCGACCAGGGTCTTGGCCGAGACGCGGACCCAGCCTTTGAGTCGTTCGGAGATGAGTATGGCCGAAGCAATGCCCAACGGCACGGCGATGATGAGCGCAATGGCCGTGCTGGCGAACGACCCCACCAGCAATGGTATCAGGCCGTATGCAGGCTTGCCGTAGGCGTCCGGGTTCCAGACCGTGCCAAACAGGAAGCGCGTGACCGACACCTCGCGGAAGGTGTGGATGCCGTTCTTCAGCAGGAAGAGGAGAATCCCGAGCAGGACAACCGCGGACAGCAGCGCGCAGGCGAGAAAGAGCGCGCCTGCGCCCTTGTCGGTCAGCCTCCGCGAGCGCCGCCGCGGCTGTCCCTGGGAAGAGTGACCAAGTGTTCCAGTGGTCAAGTGTTCTGGTGGTGGATTCTGCATTTTCTGCCGTTCGCACGACCACTGGACCACTCGACCACTGGACCACATCTGCGGTGTCCTACTGCAGTTGGGCCTGGTTCTTTGCCATGTAGCCTTCGGTCACCGGAAAGAAGCCCTGTTCTTCGACGATCTTCTGCCCGGCCTCGCTGAGCTCGAACTCGATGAAAGCCTTGGCATCACCCTTGGCCTTGCCGTTTGTGTACTGGAACAAGGGGCGGGCCAGCGGGTAGGTGCCGGAGTCAATCGATGACTTGTCGAGCGGCGAGTAGAAGTCCGTACCGTCCTTGGAAAGCTTCAGGACCTTGATGCCGTCCACGCGGGCGTAGCCGACTCCGACGTACCCGATGCTGCCTTCGTCGCCCTTGACCGCTTCGACGATCTGGGCGTTGCCGTTCATCTGGCGCATCGAGGCCGAGTACTCGCCCTTGACCGCTTCGTCGCGGACATAGACGAAGGTGCCGGAGCTGGGCTGCCGGCCGTACAGGCTGACTTTCTTGTTCGGGCCGCCGACCTGGCTCCAGTTGGAAACCTTGCCCTGGTAGAGCTGGCTGAACTGGTCGATGGTCAGCTTCTCGATCGAGTTGGAGGCGTTGACGATAATGCACACGCCGTCAACGGCGATGACATACTCGGTCGGGTTGACGCCGTTGGCGCGGGCGCTCGCGATTTCCTTGGACTTGATGGAACGGGAGGCATCGGCGATGTCGGTCTCGTTGCTGATGATGGCGCTGATGCCGACGCCGGAGCCACCGCCGGTAACCGATACGGTCACGTCGGGCTGGGCGGTCGAGAAGGCTTCGGCCAGGTTCTGTACCAGATTGAGAAGGGTGTCAGAGCCCCTGACCATCAGCTCGCGGGCGACGAGAGTCGAGCCGAGAGCCAGAGCCGCGATCGCGGCGATGGTGATGATTCTTTTCATGTTGATCTCCTTTTGGTTATCGAATATCGTCACGGTGCAGGCAGCACGTGGTTCCACTCAAAGCGGAACTGGGCGATGAACGTGTCCGTCGGGTCGACTTTCCCACCTTCGGGCTTTTCGGCGTAGGTTTGCTCGTGAATCCAGGCGAACTGGAACATGGTCGCGGGCTTGGCGCCGCCGGAACGGCGCAGCCAGTACCAGTTGAACCCGGCACCATACCGCATCAGGCTCTTGGCCTTGTTCTCCGCCATCGTACCGTCCGACTGCTCTTCCTTCTGCTGCCAGGTGCTGAACCGGCCGAACACCTCGAGCTTGCGGTTCATCAACGAGACAACCGGGAGGAGGTCGAGACCGGACATGGCGTAGTCCTTGGTGTTCTCGGCAAGGGCCGAGTCAGTCACGGCACCGGACGAGTCCTTGTTCAGTGCGTAGAAGCTGAACTTGCGCGTGTAGCTGTACATGATGTACTCGCCGGTCAGCGACACCGGGCCCATTGCGACCTTGGCCATCGGCGAGATGGCGAGCTTGTTCCGGTTGGCGGTGTCGCCGAGCTGGAACGTGTTGCCGTCGGAGCTGCGCTTCGCCGTGCCATTCGAGTAGGGAGAGATGTCCTTGGCCTTGGAGAAGACCGAGGCGCCGACCTGGAAACCGGCGAACGGGGTCAGGCGGACGTTCGCCAGCAGTTCGGGGGCGGTCGAGTTCTTCGCGCCGGTGACCTTGTAGCCTTCGCCGTTGTAGGCGCCGAGCTGCAGTTCACCGAGGCCCGAGGGCAGGAAGCCGTTGACCGTCACGCCGTAGTCGGCGCTGGCGCAGACGCCCTGGGCGTCAGCCAGAGACTTGTCCGGGTGGGTGTAGTCCCAGGAGTAGATCTCGCTGAAGTAATGCTTCTGCATGCCCGCGGTCAGGTTGAAGTCCTTGATCGGCAGGGCCATGTCCATGTAGGCTTCCTTGATGCGTACCGAGGCGCCGTCGGGATAGCTTGAAGACGACAGGAAGTCGAGTGTGAACTTCGAGTAGAACTGCGACGTCCACTGGTGGGCTCCACGGAAGTAGCTGCGCTCGATGTTCGAGCGGCTCACGGTCGGGTTCGTGACATCGAACTTCTTCGACTGGTTCGTGTAGCGGAACCAGCCGTTGTATTCCAGCTCTGACTGGCCAGGGTCGATGGCGTAGACTGAGCCGGCTGCCAGTATCGCCAGCAGCAGGGCGACTACGGTCTTCTTCATACGATTTTTTCCTTTCATGATCGGCGGAATTGTAGACCCCCTCGACTAAGTGCGTATAAACCGATTGTCAGGTCTGAGTTAATCGATACAGAGGGAGAATCAGGACCGAGCGCCGGCAAAGGAGTCGCAAGAGCCCCGGTCATAGATGGCCGGAGAGGTGCCCGGGAAGCTCGTCAGGTGGGGGGAGGAATGGCGGCCAGAGTTTTCCGTGACCCGGCCAGACCCGCGATTGGGGAGCAGGTCGGACTATTGCAGGCGAGGTCGGGCTCTACGCCGGTCTATTCGTCGCGGTCGTCCGGGGTTCCGTCCGGTTTGTAGCCGAGCTTGTGGTATGGGTTCACGAGCGACGAAGCGACGTTCTTCAGATGTGCGGACACGCGCTTGAGGAAGCGCAACAGGAGGGCTCGGATGATGGCGTCGCGGCCGCGCATCTCCTGTTCGGCCAGGAGCCGGTCGGAGAGTCCGTCGCACGTGCGGGCGAGTTCGGCGTGGCGTTCCATCACCGATGCGGCGAGCTTGGCGTCACCCTCGGCATACGCCTTGATGGTATCCTCGTACATATTGGCGACGTCCAGCTTGATGGCCCGGACGCGGTCGATGTACGGTCCCTGGAGTTTCTCCGGGTAGTGGTGGGCGAGCTCGATGAGGTTCTTGCAGTAGTCGCCGATGCGTTCGATGTCGCCGACGATGGAGACGAGGAATAGCGCTGGGATTGAGTCCTGCTGCGGGTTGACCGCAAGGTGCTCGACGATCATTCGACGCACCTGGATCTCGCCGTGGTTGAGCGTGCGGTCCATCGCGTAGATGTCTTCGACCTCGCATTCGTTATCCATCAGGACGCCGAGCGAATACTGGAACATCTTCTGACCGGTGCGCAGCATTTCGACGCACTGACTCGTCGCTTTGTCCACGAGGGTCGTCTTCTTCCAGAGTTTCAGGAGGTCGGTTATGATCATTATATCCTCCTCAGAAGTATAACCACTACCAGCGGGATGGCAAAGAACACGGTGATTACGAGGAACACGGCGAAAGCCCGGTGCCGGGCGCAGAACCCGCCCAGCCAGCGGGCGAGCGTCAACGGTACGACGCGCAGCGGGTACCAGACTATCGCGCCGAAGGTGTTGAACAGCGTGTGGGCGAAGGCGACCTGCACCGCCGCGACCGAACCGGTGACGAGCGCGGCGAGAACCGAGGTAACGGTGGTGCCGATGTTGACGCCGAGCGCGTAGGGGAAGAGCTGACGCAGTGTGAGCAGGCCGGCGCCCGCCAGCGGCACGGCCATCGACATCGTGGCCGAGCTCGACTGGACCAGCGCAGTGAAGGCGAGCCCGAGCAGAAACGCCCGGCTCGCGTGGCCGAACAGGTACTTGTCCAGGACGATTTCGAAGCGTTGGCTCATCAACGAGCGGAGCATGTCGACCATTACCTTCAGCGCGCCAAAGAGCAGGACCAGCGCGACCGCCAGCTCGACCAGCGGTATGCGACCGACCAACCGGCTGATTGCCGCCAGCGGCGGACCGGTGACGAACTGGAGCGGGCTGGACACCGAAAGCCCGCCGACGTCCTGGAACGTCCGGGCGAGCAGGGCCGACCCGCGCGCCAATGGGTGAAAAGCGGCTTCGATCGGCAGCAGCACCAGGACCGACAGCACGTTGAAGATGTCGTGGACCATCGCGGCTGGGAATGCCCGCTCGAACTCCTGGCGCCGGCCGACGTGGGCGAAAGACACGAGGGTGCTCGTCACGGTCGTGCCGATGTTGGCGCCCATCACGATTGGGATGGCGTGGTTGATGTCGAGTGAGCCGCATGCAACGAGGCCGACTACGACCGAGGTCGTCGAGGACGAACTCTGGCAGATCGAGGTCACGAGCATACCGATGAACAGACCGGTCAGCGGGGTCGCGGTCAGGGAGAAGAGAGTGTGGGCGAAGCCGGCGCCCAATCCCCTGAACGCGGCGCCCATCAACTCGATTGAAAGCAAGAAGACGTACAGCGCGGCGAGGAAAAGGATGATGCGCACGACCGCAGGGAGTCGCTTGAGGTCGGGCAGCTTCACAGGAAAGCCAGTCTAGGAAGTTGGGCCACGAGGTCAAGCCGCGCGGTCGACGTGGTCGTGCGGCCGGGCCGGCATAGTCGGCCGCAGATATGCACAAGCACTTCGGCGCAGGCGACTTGCACGCGGCGGCAGCCAGGGTATACTCCACCTGCCCTACATTTGCTGAGGAATGTCGGGAATCAGCGAAGTCCGAAAGCCGGTCGAATCATAGCAAGTGAAGTACATCATCCCTCTTGTGTTGGCTCTGGCCGCGGCGACAGTCGCGGCTTCCGCCATTGGGGAGAGGCTGCCGCGGCTTGAGGCAGGCACTCTTGACGGGCGCCGGCTGGTTTTCCCGGACTCGGCGGCAGGCAACATCGCCCTGATCGGGTTCGCCTACAAACGCGAGGCGCAGGACGACCTCAACTCTTGGCTCGTGCCGTTCCGGCAGGAGTACCCGCTGGCCAACGGGTTCCGTGCCTACGAGATTCCGATGATGGGCCGGAAGATACCGGGTTTGCTGCGCGGGGTCATCAACATGGCGATGCGCAACGCTACACCGAAGGAGAACCGGCGCTGGGTCGCACCATACTACGGGGATATCGACGACTACTCCCGGCGGCTCGGCGTGACGGACCGCAGCCGCGTCCAGATGTTGCTGCTCGACACAGCCGGACTTGTGGGTTGGCACGCCTCGGGCCGCGCCGACAGCGCCGGGCTGGCGGGGCTGAGGCTTGAAGTCGCCAAGCTCGCCGCCGCCGGAGGCGAATGATCACGCAAAGCTGCGCTGAAGGCTGGCTGGCAAGCTCATTGGAACGCTCGCCGGAACGTTCCCTGTATCCCTCGAAGTAAGTCTCGCCGTGAGTCCGAACGTATGCTGACCTGTGTCTCGTGCTGCGTACTCGCTTGTATCTTCTCCTGATTCTCAGCCCGGACCTCAACCTTGACCTCGACCTGTGTCCGCCGCTGTGCCGCAAGCTGTTCCAGAACGCGTTTCGCTCGTCGCTTCCGGTCTTGTTCCGCTTCATCTTCCTCGCGTCGTCCCGCGCGAAGTAGCTTGTTCTCAACCTCAACCTCTACCTTAGCTTGGCCGTGTCCAGACTACGGGGGAGGCATAGGAGGGGTCAGAAGCTGGATAGGGGTTAGGGAATTGAGATTATGGGAGTTAGGATGTTTCCGCGGGGCCGGCGGAATGTGCACTGTAATGCACATTGGGACTCGTGCCTGAGCGGCAGCCCGCCCGTCCTCGCTGGCGTTTCCGTCTCGCCATTCATCGTCTTGCGCTCACAGTTCTCCGGCCATCACCTGCCCACCTGGAAGCTCGCGTGTCAGCGCACCGTCCCCGGATACTCCTGTGGCTGTTGTTCTTCACGACACAACTCCTTTCACCGGTACTAGAGAAGCTGCGACCCCAAAACGTAACGCGGCTCGTTTCTTCGTACACCGCATATCGTCCTTCGGTGGTGCCCAAGTCTTTTTCTTTCCGGTGGTTCCGCCGCTCTGCGTTGTGCCTCTTGCCCGTTGGCTTCTGACTTCGTCCTGGCTGATTCCCGTCCTCCGGACGGCCCGGGGAGTACTTGCCCCCGAAGCGGCCCCTGTTCCCAGTACCCGCAACGGCCGCCGCCGAAGCACCGGCGCCCGCTCCAGCCCCCGCTCCAGGCCGACCAACAGCAGCCGCGCCGGCCCTCATTCCGGCTCCCGCACCAGCACGACCTCGGAAGTTCCGGGGATTCCGGACAACAGCCGCGCTTGACACCCCCGGCGCGGCATGACAAGATGGTCGAGACGATGATGACGGCCGACGGCCTACGGCTGACAGCTCACGGCATGAGAAGACGCCGCTCGCCGTGAGCCGTAGGACGACAGCGGACATGCGCCGGCCTGCCACCGTGCCGTCGCCTCTACCATGAGTGGAACCTACACCCACACCTGTGTTGTCTACGCCCTCTTGTTCCTGCTCGCGTGGACCATCGTCTATGCTCTGTCTCCCCGGGCACGCACTGCCATGATCTGGACCGGTCTTGCCTTTGCCCCGGCCGCGGTCATCTCCGAGCTATGGCACCTCCAGGACTACTGGTCGCCGATATATGTCGCGCAGCTGAAGATCGGGACCTTGCGCTTCGGCGGCGTCGAAGACTACGTCTTCGGTTTCGCTCTCGCCGGGATTTCTGCCGGGGTCTTTGAAACCCTGACGTTGAGGCAGGGACTTCCGGCTCTTCCTCGCGTATCATTGTCGGCCTACCTCAGGATGACCGGTCTTGGCCTGATCGGTCTCTCCCTGATGGTTGTGATCACCGCACTTCTGCATCTGAGATCCATCCACACGGCGATTGCAGCGACCACCCTGACG
>CAZSUX010000012.1:0-2799 GCA_964610135.1 uncultured bacterium
TGAATTGGGGCGGCACGGACATCAGCGTACCGCGAACGCCTGTGGATTGCGCATGCGACTGACTCTCGATTCTCGCGTCAAACGGCCACAGTGATTCCGGGCACGAGATGATTACTAACACGGCGAGGGTCGTTGGCTCCGGCAGCCCCTGTCGAACAGCGCGGAGCTGTAAGCCGTGAGCCGCAAGCTGAAGGCGGACCTACAGTCACCCGATTCGATGCCGGCGGCAAGGCCACCTCATTTCAGATCTGCAGTTGTAGATTGCCGATTGGCGGACAATGAGAACTGACAGCTCCCGGCCGACGGCTTCCGAATCGCGGCCGGGGAATTTCGGGGAATTTCGGGGACACATCACTTTTCTCAATCGGAAGCACGTCTAGACCAGTCGCGAACACACCCGATTCCGCCCGTCCATTTGACACGCCACGCGCCCCAGGCGCGAGTTCCCAGTTCCCAGTTTCCAGTTCACGGCAGTGCCCGCCGGCGTGACTGCCGAACCCGCGATTCCCGGAATCCGGCCATGAGGCGCTCCGCGGCTCGCGGCCGGGACTGTTGACAGTCGGGCGCGCCTGACTATTCTTCCCATCTGCCAGAATGTCCGTGAGACTGTTTTCCGCCAGGTTCTGATAAGGAGGCCCTGTGTCCAGAAGAAGTCTGCTCGTCCGCATAGCTCTTCCGATTGTCTGCCTGCTCTTGCTCGTCTCCGGCTGCGGGACCGGTGCTGCCAAGGGCGTTGAAGGCCTGTGGCAGGGCACGCTGAAGGTGCCGGGCAACGAACTGCGCGTCGTTTTCCACATCAACAAGGCCGCCGACGGCAAGCTGTCAGCAACCTTCGACAGCCCGGACCAGGGCGCGAAAGGCATCGCGGTCGAGGAGTGCGCCTTCAGCAAAGGCAAGCTGACCTTGACGTCGAAGACCATCAGCGGCGGGTTCGAAGGGACGTTGAAGAACGACAGCACGCTCGAGGGTGAGTGGAAGCAGGCAGGGATGTCACTGCCGCTCGTGCTCAAGCGGATTGAGAAGGTCGAAGTCGCCGTTCGACCTCAGGAGCCAACGAAGCCGTACCCGTACAAGGAAGAGGAAGTCACGGTCGAGAACAGGGCCGCTGGCATCACACTGGCCGGAACCCTGACCGAACCCGACTCCGGCGGCCCGTTCCCGGCGGTGGTGCTCATCACCGGTTCCGGACCGGAGAACCGTGACGAGGAGGTCTTCGGTCACAAGCCGTTCCTGGTCCTGGCCGACTACCTGACCCGACAGGGAATCGCGGTGCTGCGCTGCGACGACCGCGGGGTCGGCAAGTCCGGCGGGGACAGCAAGGACGCGACTAGCGCCGACCTTGCGACCGATGCGCTGGCGGAATTCGAATATCTGAAGACCCGGAAAGACATCGACCCGAAGCGCATCGGCCTGATCGGACACAGCGAAGGCGGCATTATCGCGCCGATGGTGGCGAATGAAGCCCCGGGCGTCGCGTTCGTCGTGCTGATGGCCGGACCCGGCGTGCCTGGCGACTCGCTCCTGATGCTGCAGTCACAACTCGTGGCCAAGGCTGAAGGCGCGGCCGATTCGACGCTGGCCAAGAGCGCGATTGCCCAGCGCGCCTTGTTGGACCTGGCCAAATCCAATCTGGACAGCGCCGCCCTGGCGGCAAAGCTCAAGCCGCTGCTCAAGCAGGCGATGTCGCATCTGAGCCCGGCCGACAGCCAGAAAGTGAGCTCGGCCGACACTTCCAGCCAGGCGGTCGAGGCGCAGGTCAAACAGGTGCTCACGCCGTGGTTCCACTACTTCCTGAACTACGACCCGCGCCCGGCATTGATGAAACTGCGGCAACCGGTGTTGGCGATTAACGGCGGGAAGGACGTGCAGGTCGCGCCCAAGGAAAACCTGGCGGCAATCGAGGCCGCGCTCAAGGCCGGCGGCAACAGGGATTTCCTGGTCAAGGAACTGCCCGGGCTGAACCATCTTTTCCAGACCGCGAATACCGGCGGGGTCAGCGAGTACAAGAAGATAGAAGAGACCATCTCGCCTTCCGCGCTCAAGGTGATGGGCGACTGGATCCTCGCGCACGTAGGCACCAAGAAGTAGACCGATCTTTCGGGAAACGGGGACAGTCCCTGTGAGTCGCACAGGGCCCGTCCCCGTTTCCCCTCCCCCTCGGCTGCTGCGGGCAGTCCCCATTTTCTCCGGAACCATCTGCGTCATCTGCGTAGTCTGCGGATATCCTCGTCCACCCTTGGCGGTCTTGGCGTCCTTGGCGGTTCATCGTCAGATTCGGTGCGGGAAGCCGGTTTGACTTCGCCGCGCGTATCGGCTATTGTTGAACGTGCTTCCACTCTGCATGATTCTGCTTCTCTCCGGCGTCGCCCCGGCCGATTCCGGGTATCTCACCGTGAAGTCGAACTCGGTCGGCATCGCGGTCTACCTGGACGGTGATTATCTCGGCCGGACCCCGGTCGAGATGCACAGACTCAAGCCCGGCAGCTACTCGGTCTCGATCGTCTCCAACGACAGTCTGGAGAACGTCTACTGGCACCTGCGCCAGGGCAAGGTCGGCGCCAAGCTCTCTTCGCTCTGGCGTTTGGCAGCGGTCAACGCCGGCACTCATTCGGTACGGGTCGAGAGCGGCAAGGTCACTCAGGTCATGATTGACTACGGAAAGGTGCTGAACGCGCCAACCGAGGCCAAGTTGATTGCCTGCGGTTCGGTCGGCGGCATCTTCCTTGTCGGCGCCGTCGTCGGATTCCTGGTCCACCTGCTGGCGTTCGATTGATGGTGAAGTCCGCCGCCCTGTTCGTA